>DTYU01000275.1 GCA_012961725.1 Desulfotomaculum sp. | reverse complement strand
AGCGGTGTTCGGGAAGGGAGAGACAAGTCTTCGTTTGTGATGGGGGTCATCTTGGGTTTTGCCTGCGCGGCGGTATTGGCTTATCTCCTGTCGTGGTATGCCTTCGAGGGCAAGGTTGTGGCCAAGGTCGACGGCGACTCGATCCGGTATGCGGAACTTGAGGAGACGCTTGTGAAGCTGCACGGCGAAGAGACACTCGGTTACTTGGTGGAGAGAACGGTCATTCGGGCGGAGGCGAAAAGGCGCGGGCTAAGCGTCAGTGAAGCAGAAGTGGCGGCGAAGCTAAAAGAGATTAAGGACAGCTTCTCTTCTGAAAAACAGTTCGCCGGTTTTCTTCAAGAGAGGAATCTCACCGTAAAGGATGTCGAGGAACAGATTCACCTCCAACTCTTGGCGGAAAAACTGATTGGTGAGGTGGAGGTGGGGGAAGAAGAACTGCGCGAGTTCTACGAACAGTTCAAGATGCGCTACGACGGTCAGCCGTACGACGAAGTAAAGGCAGAAGTAGCGGAGGATTACAAGGCCTTCATGCGCGCCCGGATGGTTCCCCAGAAGGTGCAGGAACTCAAGGAGAAGGCCGAGGTAGTCTATTACTGGTAAAGACTGGGGAGAGTTTGACCTGATAGGCGGTTTACCTAGGGCGTTCCGCTTGAAAATTAAGTATGGTGTCCCCGTAATTATAGACGGTCTACCAGGGCCTTCTGCTTGACACCTTTGCCGCCGAAAACCTATAATGTAACTACAAATGAGAAGATGCTGCTTACCGCGACGGATTACGGGGGCAGCCGAATTTTTTAGGGGTAGAGTTATGGCTCGCGAGGGGCTGACAGACGAGGCTTTTATGCGCCGCACCTTTGAGCTTGCCGCTCAGGCCCGCGGGTGGACCAGTCCCAACCCGATGGTCGGCGCGGTGATAGTGCGGGACGGCCGGGTTGTCGCGGAGGGCTACCACCGCCGGGTCGGCCTGCCCCATGCCGAGGTGGAGGCGCTCAGGGCCGCGGGAGAGGACGCGCGGGGTTCGACGCTGTACGTGAGCCTTGAACCCTGCTGTCACACAGGTAGAACAGGCCCCTGCACGGAGGCGATTATCGCGGCCGGGGTAAAGAGAGTGGTGGCGGCGATGGCCGACCCTAATCCTCTGGTATCGGGCAAAGGTTTCGCCCGTTTGAAGGAATCGGGAGTCGAAGTCGAGTTCGGGATACTTGAGCGGGAGGCCCGCCGGTTAAACGAGGCCTTCATAAAGTTTATCACCACGCGCAGGCCTTTTGTAATTCTGAAGACCGCAATGAGCTTGGACGGGAAGATCGCCACCGCCACCGGCGAGTCAAAGTGGATCACCGGCGAGGAGGCGCGGGAGTATGTTCACCAGTTGCGGAATGCCTGCGACGCGGTACTGGTGGGTATCGGTACGGTTTTAAAGGACGACCCTTCGCTTACCACGCGCTTGCCCGGAGGCGGACGCGACCCGGCGCGGGTCGTCGTGGACAGCAGGGCCAGGACGCCGCTTGAGGCGCGGGTGCTGAACCAGCGGTCTGAAGCAGCCACTTTCATTGCGGTTACCGAGATGGCTCCGCCGGAGCGTATGGAGGCCTTGAAGCAAGCCGGAGCCCAAGTCTTGGTTTGCGGGCCGGGACCGGCGGTCGATCTCAAGTTTTTGCTTGCCGCCCTGGCGGAGCGGGAGATAGCGAGTGTCTTGGTCGAAGGGGGCAGTGCGGTTAACGCAAGTTTTCTCCTGCAAGGCCTGGTTGACAAGCTGGTCTGGTTTATCGCGCCTCTGATTATCGGCGGCCGGGAAGCCATAGGGCCGGTTGGCGGAACCGGTGTCAGGAGCCTGGCGAAAGCGATCCGCCTTTCAGAGTTGAGCGTAAGGCAGTTAGGGAGCGATCTTTGCATCGAAGGATATCTGAACCATGAAGGGGCGGACGGCGGATGTTCACCGGCATAATTGAGGAGTTAGGCCTGGTTAAGGGACTTGGCCGCCAGGCGGTCTCTGTCCGGCTCCACGTCGCGGCGGATAAGGTGGTGGAGAGCCTCCGGGTCGGGGACAGCGTTGCCGTGAATGGAGTATGCCTTACGGTAACCGGCTTAATGGATAAGGGGTTCACCGCCGACGTTATGGCGGAGACGTTAAACAGGACTAATCTCAAGGAGCTTAAGATCGGCGACAGGGTGAACCTTGAGCGGGCGCTCCGTTTCGGGGACAGGCTCGGAGGGCATCTGGTCGCCGGCCACATCGACGGCGTGGGCCGCATCCTTCGAAAAATTAGGGAGGGAATCGCTTCGGTCTTTACCATCCAGGCGCCGCCGGAAGTCTCCCGCTATCTGATAAGAAAAGGCTCGGTGGCGGTGGACGGGATAAGCCTGACGGTGGTGGAGGCCGGCGGGAATGAGTTTACGGTCTCGATAATTCCGCATACCGCGTCCGTTACGACCTTGGGTTTCAAGCAACCGGGGGATACAGTCAATTTAGAGGCGGATATGATCGGCAAATATGTCGAGCGGTTCTATCTGGCATCGAGACCCAAGGGCATAGATCGGGATTTTTTGGCCGCACACGGCTTTATTTAGCTGGAGGTTAGGGAGATGTTTAACACGATTGAAGAGGCGGTCGCTGATATCCGCGCAGGCAAGATGGTCGTGGTCGTAGACGACGAGGATCGGGAGAATGAAGGCGACCTTGTGATGGCCGCCGAAAAGGTGACTTCCGAAGCGGTAAGCTTCATGGCCGTTTACGGGCGGGGGCTTATCTGTGTGCCGATCACCGAGAAACGTGCCGAAGAGCTTGATTTTGCACCCATGGTTTTATATAACACCGACCCTCACGGCACGGCTTTCACCATTTCGGTGGACGCCCGCGGTGTCACCACCGGTATTTCCGGGCACGAGCGTGCGCTTACCATTAAAAAGATTGTTGACCCGGAAGCGCGGCCGCATGACTTCCGCCGGCCGGGGCACATCTTTCCCCTCCGGGCGAAAGAAGGTGGGGTCTTGCGCCGCGCGGGGCATACCGAAGCGGCCGTAGACCTTGCGCGGCTGGCGGGTCTTTATCCAGCGGGAGTAATCTGTGAAATCATGAAGGACGACGGCACCATGGCGCGGGTGCCGGAGCTTTTGGAATTTATAAAAAAACACGGGCTGAAGATGATTACTATCGCCGATCTGATCAGCTACCGGCGGCGGACAGAAAAACTGATCCGGCAGGTTGGTTCGGCACGTCTCCCTACCAAGCACGGTGAGTTCACAGCGGTCGCGTACGAAAGCCTGCTCGACGGCAAGGGGCACCTGGCATTGATTATGGGGGACCTGCAGACGGTGGAGGCGCCGCTCGTGCGGGTGCACTCCGAGTGCTTAACCGGCGACGTCTTTGGTTCGCTGCGTTGCGATTGCGGTGAGCAGATCAGCCGGGCGCTCAGGATGATCGCCGCCGAGGGCACGGGTGTGCTGCTGTACATGCGTCAGGAGGGCCGGGGAATCGGCCTTTTGAATAAGATCCGCGCCTACGAACTCCAGGACCGCGGGAAGGATACGGTCGAGGCCAACAAGGCTTTGGGCTTCCCCCCGGATTTGCGGGACTACGGTATCGGGGCGCAGATCCTGGCCGACCTCGGCTTGCGAAAGATCAGGCTCTTAACGAATAACCCCAAGAAGGTAAAGGGCATCTACGGCCACGGCCTGGAAATTGTGGAGCGGGTGCCGATCGAGGTGCCGCCGGGGGAGGAAAACGGGTTTTATTTAGCCACCAAGAAGATGAAGTTAGGGCACCTGCTCTCTCTGGCGGGGAACGGCGGCGGGAGCCGGGGGGCTAAAGTGGAGTGACTCAACTTTCGCAGTAGCCGCAAGTTCTAACACAACCGCTGGCGTTGTCCCCGAGGAGCACTCTACTGGGACAACGTACAGCAGGCTATTTACCACAACTGCGAAACTTGAGGGAAGTGATTTTCCTGAGGGCTTGAGGTTGAGCGGCAGCGGCCTCGAAAGAATAACGGTGGCACCTGTAAACTGTTGACGCTTGAAAGCGGGGGATTATTTTGCCTGAGATCTTTGAAGGGCACCTGTTGGGCGACGGGCTGCGGTTCGGGGTCGTAGTCGGACGGTTCAACGAATTCATTACCCAGAAGCTCTTGGGCGGGGCGTTGGACGCGTTTTACCGGCACGGGGTTGCCGAGGGTGACATAACGGTTGTCTGGGTGCCTGGTTCTTTTGAGATTCCATTTATGGCCCGACGGCTGGCAACGAGTGGCCGGTACGATGCCGTGGTCTGTCTGGGCACCGTGATCCGGGGAGCGACGCCGCACTTCGACTACGTTGCGGGTGAGATGGCCAAGGGCATTGCCCGTGTCGGCTTAGAGACGGGCGTACCGGTGATTTTCGGCGTGATCACCGCCGATACCCTCGAGCAGGCCATCGAGCGCGCCGGTTCCAAGGCGGGCAACAGGGGATTCAACGCCGCGGTGAACGCCATCGAGATGGCGAATCTTTTGAAACAGTTTTGAATTCGAAGTTCAAGAAGGTGCAGAGCAACCAACTCATTCAGGTCAGATAAAACCGTGAACCTCGAACCGCAAAAGTATAACCAAACATATTCAGCGACCAAGCTTCTACGAAATAGCCACTATACCGGTGGCTTTGAATTTCTGCATACGATTCCTGGAAGAGGGAGACGATAGTCTCCCATTTTCCGTTGTGTGAGGCGGTGAATAAACCCGGCCGCGCTCTCGGGACTTGTGCGCTGGCGCAGCGTCTCGTTGTCTGCGCTGGCATAGCAGCGACGCCCGGCAAAAGCTATCACCTCCTCGGGCTGCGGTGTATAGGCCACCAATTCAACGTGCAGCGTTCTCTTACCCATGACCTCTTCGCCTCCTTCGGGAACACCGATGACAGTGTCAAACGCCGGCCTGTGGGCTCGTGTCACTGCGTTGGCGGTGCCGGCGGCGCATCTCTTGTGCTGCCGCCACCATGTTCCTGAGAGAGGCCACCGTCTCCGGCCAGGCGCGGGTCTTCAGGCCGCAGTCGGGGTTTACCCAGTAATCTTGCCCGCCCAAAAGGCCTCTAAGGCCCTTTTTAGCGCGCGCTGCGGCCCGATTCGCGGATAACCGAGTACGTTGGACAGAACGGCAGCATCCATTGCCATAACCTCGTTCTGTACACCCTAAACAAAGAGAAAACCCGGCGCCGCCACTCTTCGGTCTTGGCGCCGGGAGGTCGATCACTTTATGGCAATACAATATACGCGGTGACACAGCGATACAAAAACCGCCGCAGATCGATCCATGTCCCGGCCCCTTGAACTGTCATATCGCCCGCTGCACCTTGCCGCTCTTAAGGCAGCGGGTGCAGACCCTGATGCGTTTTTTCCGCCCGTTGACGATCACCTTCACCCTTTGCAGGTTGGGTTCCCAAATGCGCTTCGTGCGGATGTGGGAATGACTGAGTTGCATGCCGAAGGTAGTCGTCCTACCGCAGATTTCGCAGCGCTTGGCCAAATTCTCCGCCTCCATCGAAAATGACTTATACTGACAGACCTTTCAGGTCAGGTCAAAATTACGGGGACACCATACTAAATTATTAACTCCGACCGCTTGAGTGCGGGATGTGAGAAGTTGGATATGAGAACTTCTTAAAGGAATTGGGCGT
>DTYU01000274.1 GCA_012961725.1 Desulfotomaculum sp. | reverse complement strand
GCCCCCTACAAATTATAACATATTATAACATAAATCCGCCTCTTTTACTCTCTCTGCTGCAGTACCAACAAGCGGGCTACCGCCGCAAACTCCTCGAGGGTGAGTGTCTCCCCCCGCCGCTGCGGGTCGATCCCCGCCCGCACAAGAATCAGCCGCCACGTCTCACGATCCAACCCGAGGCTCGAGCCGGCAAGCGCGTTTAGCAGCGTCTTGCGCCGCTTGGCAAAAGAGGCGCGGACGATGCGGAAAAGAAGCTGGTCGTCGGGGACAATAACCGCCGGGTCAGAACGTACCGCAAGCCGGACGATCGCCGAGTCCACCGCCGGCACGGGGTAAAAACTTCCCCGGGAAACCACGCCGACTAAGTCAGGCTTTGTCTTGTATTGCACAAAAACGGAAAGCGCACCGTATTCCTTCGTTCCGGGGCGCGCCACCAACCGCAGGGCGACCTCCCTTTGTACCGTTAAAACCATCAGCTTTATTCTGAAGCCGCTTTGCAGCAGCCGGATCAAAAGAGGCGTGGTGACGTAGTACGGGAGGTTGGCGACGACCTTGTACGGAAATGCGCCGCCGGCCTCGGCCACAAGGCCGTCGAAGTCGGTTTGCAGCGCGTCCGCTTCCTCAAGAAAGACGTTCGGGTAACCCGATAGGGTATCCTGCAAAAGGGCAACAAGCCGCCGGTCCACCTCCACTGCGATGACCTTTCCTGCGGTCTCTGCGAGCCTCGCGGTGAGCGCCCCCACGCCCGGACCGATCTCCACCACAGTATCACCGGGTGAAAGCCCGGCCGCCGTCACTGTCTTTTCCAAGACCCCCGGATTTACCAAGAAGTTCTGACCGAGGCGCTTCTTCGGCTTGATGCCCCGTTCAAGCAAAAGAGCCCGCACCGCCGCGGGCGACGTCAGGTTCAGCAAAGACCAGCCCCCATAAGCGATCTTTATTGCAATTATACCAAAAAATAAGGCGGGGTCCTCCCCGCCGCCGTTATTCCGTTATTCTAAGATGTACACCTTTACGTACCTTACCCCCCACGCCAAAGCCTCCGCCCGTGAAGCAAAGAAGACGTCGATCTTGTTTCCTTTGATGCTGCTTCCTTTGTCCGCAGCCAGTGCATGTCCGTAACCTTCAACATAAAGCTTAGTCCCCAAAGGTATCACCCGCGGGTCGACCGCCGCTATTCCCCGGCGCGGCGGAATTCCGGAAGCCGTATTCCGCCCGCGGACAAGGAAAGTGTAGGCCGTGGCGCGCATCGTCAACACCCGGGAAAAACGCAGCTCCTCTCCGCCGCGGGAAACGGTCTGGAGGATCCCCACCTGCACCACGCGGTCAACCGGCTCCTTGAGGACGCGGCGCTCTACAAGTCGCCTTTCTTTTTCTTCTCCGTCATGGAGCACCACCTCCCATTTTTCTACGGCCAGTCCGTCCTTTCCGCTGCTGATCACCTTTGTCTGGCCCTTCAGAAGCGAAGCGGTGGGTTTCCGCTTGACCGAAAACGGAATCGACACCTCTTTTTCTTCAACCCTCCGGCTGACCCTGGTAACTATTACCTTCAAATCCTTCGACAGTTCGGATTCCAGCGGGGGATTGACGATGTCTTCTTCCCCGAGTTCTACGTTTTCCTCTTGCAAGAGTTCAAAAACGGTCTTTGACCGGGTGAGGGCCGGGAGGGTTTTACCGTCTGCAACGATCGTCACCGGTATCGCCCGGATGACCTTAATCCGCATCCCCTCGCGGAGATCCGTCTGGAGCCCCGGCACTACGGCATCTTCCGGACCCAAGCGGACATGCTCTTGTTCTAAAAGGCCCTTAACATCCATCTGAAAGGTAGTAACCGATAGCCTCTTGCCGTCAACTTCTAAAGTAACCTCTTTTTTCGCCCATGCGTAGCCTGCAACGCCAAGACCGGTTAAGATTATGAGAAAAAGTGCAATTGCCAGCCTCAACCCCCTGGGGGGCACACAGGCCTTGCCGAGCGCATCCCTGAACTTTGATGCGGTTGTTCCCTTGCGGTCCGTTCCGGCCTGCCCGTCTAACAGACAGGCATCCCGACCGGCCTGCTTCCGGCCGATGACATACCAATTCACTCTATCACCACCGCGTTTCACTATATTCGCTGGCAGCAATAGAAATTCCTGCCGCGAATTCTGGCGATTCCTACGGTTTTTGAAGGATTTCTTGGAATTTTCGCCTGCTGTTTCGAGAAGGCACTGCCGGAGTTCAACCTAATACTCTATCCCTTTCTGCGCCGCCAGCCCGCCTTGATAGTGGTGCTTGACGTCGCGCATCTCGGTGACCATATCCGCACGCCCAATGAGCGCTTGCGGGGCGCCCCTCCCGGTCAAGACCAGGTGCATGGCCGGCGGCTTGGCCGCAATCAGCGCCAGCACCGACTCCTCGCTGATGAGCCCGTGTCTTAGCGCGTGGGTGATCTCATCTAACACCACTAAGTCGTATCCTCCCTTTTCAACCGCCTTCTGGGCCGCCGCCAGCGCCCGCTGCGCCGCCTCCCGGTGGCGCCCGGTATCCTCACCGCCAAAAACAAACCCTTCACCGAGCGTCTTGATGGCGAACCGCTCTCCTAAATGTGCCGCCGCTAGGCACTCCCCGGTCTCGAACCGGCCGCTCTTCACAAACTGGATGATGAGCACCCGCATCCCGTGCCCCCAGGCACGCAGCGCCATCCCCAACGCCGCGGTCGTCTTCCCCTTACCGTCGCCGGTGAAAAGCATCACCAGTCCTTGCGTCATTTTTAATACCCCCGAAAAGCAACTGGCCCGATTAAACCGGTCTTACCCATGACACGCGCACGGTCCAAACTCACTGCTCTGCCGCCCCGTTCAGGACTTCCTCAAGCGCCTTGCGGTACCGCGGGTAAAGATCGGCGTAACGCCGGCTCACATATTTCGATGAGATCGGTGACCCGGTCCATATTCCCGGCGTAGACCAACTTCCCTTCTCTCATCACGCGGAAAACAAACAGAGGTTTATCCGGATCAAGAAGCACCACGTCGAAAGGATGGCCGTTTACGGGTTGGAGGGCAAAGGCCACTTCAGACGCCAAGATGTCACCTGCTTTCGTATCCGGCTCTATTTCCGGTTCGAGTACCAGCCCGAGGTCGATGTCGCTGTCGGGCCGGCACGGCTCCAAGACAGAACCAAAAAGATAGGCTCCCGCCACCTGGGGAAATTCCTTCAAGACTGCCTGCACCTGCCGGATCACCGGTTCCAAGTCGATGCGCACCAATTCGGGCAACGAAACCCGCCTGCCAATTATTGTTAGGCTTATTATAGCCTCCCGTACTAAGAAAAGCAAGGGATTATGACTAAAGACTGCGTGAAACGGGGCGTTACCCTTTCCCGATTACAACCATCCTTTTGTCTGTCTTGCTCCGCCTTCGACGATCTTTCGCCATCTCTCTTTTTCTCGGCTCCTTTAAGCCGTGGGGTCTGTTTAAATCCCCGCTGATTTGGACTTTCTGGTACAGGGATCGGTGCTGGGACTGTCAGCGGGTCTCAATTACTCCGCCGCCCAGCGAAACCTCCCCGAGGCTCCCCAAGGCGTGGGACCGCTCTCACAGGCGGCGAAATACGTCATGCTCTCCGACGCCGAGCGACGCCAGCTTTTTGAGCAGTGGAAAAGAGAACAGTCTGCGGAGTAAGAACTTGAGCCGCCGTGAACCCACAACCCTGAACCCCGGCTTGTAGCAAAAACAGGGCGAAGCCAAACAGCCGCCGTCTTTGCCACTTTGACTTCGCCCATATTTTTCAGTAAGGCCGAATTTTCGCCAAAAATTTTAGGCAACCCGGCTCCGTCTCATAAAAACAGATTGGCATCCTTCGAAAGCTATGCGCGAAAAGGAGGCGTCGACCTCTCGCAAGCGGTATAGTGCTAATTCTCCGGGGTGTATCTACAAACTGCTGGCTGCCGTTACCGTTCATGCAGATCGCTCCTGGTCCACCCAATCTTCCCGTAAGTCCCCAGGTCAAACTCACTGCCTAAGCCTTCCTGCCGGAAAAGCCGGGAGGCATTTTCCGTGGTGGCGGCAGCCAACTCCTCCAGGCTAGTTCCGCGGATCTCCGCCACTTTCCGGGCGGTATGCACCAAGTAGGCCGGTTCGTTGCGTTTCCCCCGGTAGGGCACCGGTGCAAGATAGGGGGCGTCGGTTTCAAGGAGCAGTCGGTCAGGCGGCACCCGCCGGGCCACTTCCAACAGCTTGCTGCTCTTGGGAAAAGTCACCGGCCCGGCGATGGAGATATAGAAACCGAGCGCCAAAAAGCGCCGCGCCTCTTCCCAAGAGCCGGAGAAACAGTGCATCACCCCGGTAAGGCCTTTGCCTTCACTGCTTAGCAGTTCATATACCTGAGCATGCGCCTCCCGGCAGTGAATTACCACCGGCAGCCCAAGCTCTCCGGCCAACCGCAACTGAGCAATAAAAACCTCCCGCTGCACTGGGCGCGGCGCGAGGTCCCGGTAAAAATCAAGCCCGATCTCCCCGATCGCCACCACCCGCTCCCGGGCGGCCAACCGGCGCAGTGATTCAACGTAGTC
>DTYU01000273.1 GCA_012961725.1 Desulfotomaculum sp. | reverse complement strand
CTCCAGCCGACGACCAGCGCTTCGCCGCCGCGCTAGATAAACTCCTGCGCCGCCCAACCTAAAGCCAAACCAACTCTCTACAGTCGGCAACTGAAAGCCAACCATTTCCCCCTAACCAGCCTCAGTCGCACCCTATTCGTCTTTGCCGCTGCCCCTTTCCTGACAGCCTAAGCGGGCAGTAATGCCTCCTCAGTTCTGAGGCATAAATGGTGCCAACACAACCGGCATTCTCCGCCAACCAACCGCTGAGCCGAACCCGCCCCGTCACCGGGCCGCTGGAAACCAGAAGACCCGCCATCAGCCCTCTGAGTTCGTCCCGGGTGATCACTACATCCCTCACAAGATGGCCATCGCCGGGAACCGCAAAGACCGGAAAATGCCTGAGCAGCCAGGCGATGTTGTTGATCAGGATGTCCTCGATGCCGAAGATCACGGTCGGCCGGATGATCGCGTACGATAACCCGGACCTGAAGAGTTCCTTTTCGAGGATCCCCTTCCCCCGGAAATACGGGAGGGCCGATTCCGCCGCCGCGTTGACGATGCTAAGGTGCACAAACCGCCGCACGCCGGCTTCGGCTGCACTGATGGGCGTTCATATGTTAGCAACCCCCTTATCGTAAGTCAAGCCTCCCCGTGAATAAAAATAAAACTACATTTTTCAAGAAGCACATTCCAAAGTTTTCTCCTCTCAGGGAATAGGCAAATCAATAGTCAAATCATTTCCGTTTTCAAAAAAAGCACGCCGAGCGGCGGCAGCGTCAAGGATAGCGAAAAAGGTCTCCCATGCGCGGAGAGAGGAGACGCTTCAACGCCGCCGAAATTGCCGTGCCCGCTGCCGCCGTATACCACCGCGTCGCTGTTCAAAAGCTCCCGCCAAAACCCGCCGCACGGAACACCGAGGCGATACTCATACCGCGGCACGGGCGTGAAGTTACATACCACCAGCACCGCGCTTCTGTCCTTTCCTTTGCGCAGAAAGCTCACGATACTCTGCTCCCAGTCGTGAAAGTCGATCCATTCAAACCCCTCGCTGGCGAAATCAAGTTCGTGAAGCGCCGGCTCGGCGGCATACAGGCGGTTCAGGTCCCTAACCCACCGCTGCATCCCTTGGTGAAGCGGATGCCCCAGGAGATGCCAGTCCAGGCTTCCGTCGTGGTTCCACTCGCGCCATTGGCCGAACTCGCCGCCCATAAACAAGAGCTTCTTCCCGGGATGGCCATACATGTACCCAAGCAAAAGACGCAGATTTGCGAACCGCTGCCACTCGTCCCCAGGCATCTTGCTAAGAAGCGACCGCTTTTCGTGAACCACCTCGTCATGGGAAAGGGGGAGCAGAAACTTTTCCGTAAAGGCATACCAGATGCTGAAGGTGAGCTTGTCGTGCTCATATTTACGGAAGAGGGGGTCTGTGGCAAAGTAGTGCAACGTATCGTGCATCCAGCCCATCTTCCATTTCATGTCAAAGCCGAGGCCCCCGGCATAGACAGGTCTTGAGACCAGCGGCCACGTGGTCGACTCCTCCGCGATAGTCAGCGTTCCGGGGAATTCTTGGTGAACGGCTTCATTAAGCCGTTTCAAAAAGGTGACCGCCTCCAAGTTCTCCCTGCCGCCGTATGCGTTCGGTACCCATTCCCCTGCTTGCCTGGCGTAATCAAGATAGAGCATCGAGGCCACCGCGTCCACCCGTAAACCGTCAACGTGGTACTTCTCAAGCCAGAAGAACGCGCTGCTGATCAAGAACGCCGCCACTTCGCACCTGCCGTAGTTAAAGATAAAACTGTCCCACTCGGGATGCCGCCCGCGGCGCGCATCTTCATGCTCGTAAAGGTGCGTACCGTCAAAACAGGCGAGCCCGTGCTCGTCATTTGGAAAGTGAGCGGGCACCCAGTCTAAGATGACCCCTATCCCGTTCTGGTGAAGGTGGTCCACTAGGTACATGAAATCCTGCGGGGTGCCGTACCTGCTCGTAGGCGCAAAGTAACCGAGCGTCTGATATCCCCAGGAGCCGTAAAAGGGGTGTTCCATAACCGGCAGGATCTCCACATGGGTAAAGCCCATCTCCTTTACATAATCAGCCAGATAGTGCGCGATCTCCCGGTAGTTCAAGGACCTGTTCCCCTCTTCAGGAATCCTTCTCCAGGAGCCTAAATGAACCTCGTAGACAGAGACCGGCCCCTCAAACAGGTTGTATCCATGCCTTGATTCCAGCCAGTCCTTGTCCTGCCAATCGTACTGGAGGTCCCAAACCCTGGAAGCGGTTCCCGGTGACAGTTCCCAGTAGTAAGCGAAGGGGTCGCCCTTGCCGGCGCGATGTCCGTTCTCCTGCGATACAATGTGATACTTATACGCAGCCCCCTGCTCGACCCCCGGAAGAAAACCTTCCCAGATACCCGAACCGTCTTCCCGAAGCCTTAAGGGATGCATTTGGGGCTCCCATCCGTTGAACTCACCGATGACGGAAACCTGCGCCGCGTTTGGCGCCCAGACTGCAAAAAAGGCGCCTTTTCTTCCCCTGACTGTACGAATGTGGGCGCCCAACTTATCGTAGAGCCTAAAATGACGGCCCTCTTTGAAAAGGTAAATGTCGTAGTCTGTCAACAGGCTTGCCCCCTGCAACCTATCCCTCCCCGCCGTCCTGCGGTGTCTACCCAGGCCTACGTCTCAATCAGCGCCCGCACGTCTCCTTTTCTCTCGACCGGAATACAGACCACCAGGTCCCCTCTTTTTTCGAAGTCGATGGTCACCTCGCCCGCCGAAACCTTCAACCCCTTGACCCTCAGCCTTTGTACGCCGGCAGGTAAAAGCGGCTTCCTGATCGCCACACCGCCCGGGACCGCTTCCATCCCAAGGCAGGCACGCAACAGGTGAAAGACACTCCCGGCCGCCCAGGCCTGGGGCTTACAGGCTACCGGATAGCGTACCGGTGCGGTGAAGGGACGCCGGTCAAACCCGCAAAACACTTCGGGAAGGCGGTAGTACGGAAACTGCAAGGCGGCCTCAAAGATTGCCGAGGCCAATCCTTCAAGCTCCGCCAACAGACCACAATAGCGGAAGCCCGCAGCAATGATGGCGTTATCGTGCGGCCACACCGAACCGTTATGGTAACTCATCGGGTTATAAGCCGCTTCCCGCCGGCTCAAAGTGCGGATTCCCCAGCGGGAAAACATATCCGGAGCCAGGAGCATGTATGCCACCTGTTTCGCCGCTTGCGGCGGGAGAATTCCGGTGAAAAGGGCGTGCCCCATATTTGAAGCCACTGTGGGAACCAGCCGTTTGGCACCGTCAAGCGCAACTCCCAAGTAGCCGCCCTCCTTTACCCAGAAATCCCGTCGAAAATTCTCGCGCAAGACGCGCGCCTTCTCGGCGTACACCTGTGCCGCCTCCTTCTCGCCCAACAGCTTGAGCAGCCGCACCGCCCGCCGGTAGGCACCGTACAGATAGGCCTGCACCTCTACCAATGCCACTGGTGGTTTGACCTGTTCTCCTTCCGGGTCGGGTACCCCGTCCCAGGAGTCCTTCCATCCCTGGTGGACAAGGCCCCCCGATACGTGCCCCGCATATTCGATATAACCGTCACCGTCTATATCACCGTAATCGGTACACCAGGCGAGGGCCTTTAGGAGAGGCTCGCGCATCTCTTCAAGGAGGCTCAAATCGTTTGTCCAACTGATGAAATCGCCCAAGACAATGATAAACCACAAGGTGGAGTCAACAGAGCCGTAGTACGGCGTATGCAATATCTCCCCGCAATTCGCCATCTCACCGCGCCGGATTTCGTGGATGATCTTCCCTGGTTGCTCCTCGCGGGCAGGATCAACCTTTTTTCCCCTGGTAGGCAGCCAACAGTTGCAGTGTTTTCCGGCAGATATCAGGATTTACGGCGAGTATTTGCCGGGCCGTGATCAGCGCATCCCTGCCGAACATCGTGGCATACCAGGGAACACCAGCTTCAACGAGCCAGCCTTCCGGATACTGGGTATAGAGTACCCGTAAATCCGAGAGCGCCTGCGTCAACATCTGATTAAACTGCGGCTGGTCACTCGTAAAGCCGGTGCAACTTTGATACCATTGAACATAATCCTTCTTTTGACGCCACGCGGTCTGGACGAACAACTCCTTGAACTCCTGCCTGTTTCCGCTTTCGACCGCTACCGGGCCTTGCCCTACGAAAGGCGTGATCTTCCAAAAAAGATAGAGCCTCCCCTTCGGAGGAAGCTCGAACAAATAGTTGATAGTCAACCGGTTATCATCAAAGGTGATATCGCCCGACAAGGGCTGCCAAACGATCCGGGTATGTCGCATCAGCCCGTCCAAGCCTTCATACCTCAGGACGACCTCACCGCTGTTGCAAATAGGGGGGAGGAATCTACCCCGGCGCGCCCTGGTCATTCCCCTAATCTCAAAGATGTCACGGTAGTCCGCTCCCAGTTTGAAGCTCAGGTTCACCCTCACTGGTGACAAGGCAAAATTCACCACTCGGAAACGCTGGTAAACGGCATCCTCAATAAGGCGTAAGAAACGGAAATGCAACGTTTGCAGGGGCAGGATCTCTCCCGATAGAAGCCTGAGTTCTGGGTTGGTGAGGTCGCCTTGGTAGAAATTGCTGTAGCGTACACCGGAGGAAAGCAGCATCGGCTTCTGGTTCTCTACGTAGAACTCGAGGCAGTCCAAGAACCGGGTATCCCGGAAATACAGTCCCAAGCCCCCCGGGTAACCACCCGGAACCGAACCGTCCGGCAGGGTCACGAGGAAAAGCTCACCGTGCTTGATGACTTCGGTTTGCTCCTCCACCCGCTCAGGAGCAATCCTCATGCCCAAGTCGCTGATGCTTTCCAAGAAGTGCTTCCCCTTTACACCATATTATGCATAGATCGTGACAGCACGGGCCACCCGCCCCGTTGTGTACCGGTTGTTACATGAACGCGTCCTTCACCTTTTCGAAGAAGCCCTTCTCCTTTTCCTGCTTTGCTGTATCCTCACCTGAAAGCCGCGCAAACTCCCGCAACAACTCCTTTTGCTTTTCGCTGAGCTTCGTCGGGGTTACCACCTTGATCCGGTAGTGCAGGTCTCCCCGGCCGTGGCCGCGCAGATTAGGAATGCCTTTCCCTCTCAGCCGGAGGATCGTGCCGGACTGTGTTCCCTCGTGTACCTTAATCCGCGTGGTGCCGTCAAGCGTAGGCACTTCTATCTCCGCCCCCAAGGCAGCCTGCGTAAAAGAAACCGGCACTTCGCAGATGACGTTCTCTCCGTCCCGCTGGAAGACGGGGTCAGGCCGAACCCTGATGTAAACGTAAAGGTCGCCTGCCGGCCCGCCGCGCACTCCGGCCTCGCCCTCCCCCCGCAGGCGCAGGCGGTTCCCGGTGTCTACGCCCGCCGGAACCTTTACTTTAACCTTACGCACCCGCTGCACATTCCCGGTACCCCTGCAGTCGTAACAGGGGTTGGGGATGTACCGGCCCGTACCGCCGCAATGGTCGCAGGTCCTGGTCTGAATGAACTGTCCGAAGGGCGTGCTCCGGGAGAAACTCAGTTGGCCCGTGCCGTTGCACGCCCTGCACCGCTCCGGGCTGCTCCCCGGCGCCGCTCCCGAACCGCCGCACCTCTCGCAGCGTTCGATCCGGGGAACGCTGACCTCTTTCTCCGTGCCGAAGACCGCCTCCCGGAAAGAAAGCTCGACCTCCATCTCTAAGTCGGCGCCGCGCTGTGGGCCGTGACGGCGCCGACCGCCGCCGAAAAAGGCGTCGAACAGGTCGCCGAACCCAAAGTCGAAGCCCAGGTCGCCCCAGTCGAAGCGGCTGAAGTCGAAGCCGAAGCCCTGCCCTTCCGGTCCGGCATGGCCGAAGCGGTCATACTGCGCCCGCTTTTCCGGGTCGGACAGCACAGCGTAAGCCTCGGTGATCTCCCGGAACTTCTCCGCCGCCGCCTCTTTGTTTTCAGGGTTGGCGTCCGGGTGGTACTTCCGGGCAAGCCGCCGGTATACTTTTTTTATCTCCTCCTGGGGTGCATCCCTTGAGACCCCCAGAACTTCGTAGTAATCGCGCTTGGCCATCTGCCAACACCCTTTTGCTCATAATAGGCTTCCTTATCGGTCAAGAATTTAGAAGCCAGGAGTCACAATTTAGAAATAAAGAAGAGATATCTTCAGCCTCCTGACTATTAGCCCAACCAGAACAGGTTACTTCACCTCGTAGTCGGCATCCATCGTCTTGTCGCCCTCAGGCCTTCCTCCAGGCGGCGGCTGCTGCTGGGCGGAACTCGCGGCCTGCCGGTACATCTCCGCCGTAAGCGTGTGCAGCGGCTCGGTCAAGGCCTCGAGTTTTTGCTTAACGGCATTCGTATCCGTGCCGGCAAGCGCGTCTTTCAGCTCCTTAACTGCCGCCTCAAGGCGCTCAACCTGGGCCTTATCCGCCTTGTCGCGGAAATCTTTCAGCACCTTCTCCGCTTGGTAGACCATCGTTTCGGCCTGGTTCCTTACCTCCGCCTCCTCCTTACGCCTCCGGTCTTCTTCGGCGTGGCGCTCAGCGTCTTTCACCATCCGCTGGACCTCTTCTTCCGAGAGCCTCGTTGAGCCGGTGATCGTAATGCTCTGGGCCTTGCCGGTCCCCATATCCTTTGCCGAAACGTTCACTATCCCGTTCACGTCGATGTCAAACGTGACCTCTATCTGCGGCACTCCCCGCGGCGCGGGCGGGATGCCGACCAGATGAAACCGGCCTAAGGTCTTGTTGTCGGCCGCCATCGGCCGCTCACCCTGGAGCACGTGGACCTCCACCGAGGGCTGGTTATCGGCCGCCGTGGTGAAGATCTGGCTCTTCCGGGTCGGGATCGTGGTATTCCGCTCGATGATCCTTGTAAAGACCCCGCCGAGGGTCTCGATGCCGAGCGACAGCGGCGTTACGTCCAAGAGGACGATATCCTTCACCTCGCCGCCCAACACCCCGGCCTGGATTGCCGCCCCTATGGCCACACATTCGTCCGGGTTAATCCCCTTATGCGGCTCCTTGCCTAAGAAGCGTCGGACGGCCTCCTGGACGCAGGGCATCCTGGTGGCGCCGCCGACCAACAGCACCTTCTTGATGTCCTCCGGCTTGAGGCCGGCGTCCTGGAGCGCCTGCCGCGTCGGCCCCATCGTCTTCTCCACCAAATCCGCCGTCAGTTCTTCGAACTTCGCCCGGGTAAGGGTCATGTCAAGGTGCTTCGGGCCAGTGGCATCCGCGGTGATGAACGGCAGGTTGATGCTGGTCTGCGTCATGCCTGAGAGTTCTATCTTGGCCTTTTCCGCGGCTTCCCTGAGCCGCTGCATCGCCATCCGGTCCGCAGACAGGTCAATCCCGTGCTCCCTTTTAAACTCCGCCACAAGGTGGTCGACGATCCGCTGGTCGAAGTCGTCGCCACCGAGGCGGGTGTTTCCGCTGGTGGCCTTTACCTCGAAGACCCCTTCGCCGATCTCCAGGATGGAAACGTCAAAGGTGCCGCCGCCCAAGTCGAAGACGAGGATCGTCTGTACCGCCTCCTTGTCGAGACCGTAAGCCAGCGCCGCCGCGGTGGGCTCGTTGATGATCCGCATCACCTCGAGGCCCGCAATTCTGCCGGCGTCCTTGGTCGCCTGGCGCTGTGCGTCGTCGAAATAAGCCGGTACGGTGATGACCGCCTTAGTCACCTTCTCACCCAAGTACGCCTCGGCATCCCTTTTCAGCTTTTGCAAGATGAAGGCGGAGATCTGCTGCGGTGTGTACTCCTTATCATCTATCCTTACACGATGGTTCGAACCCATATGCCGCTTGATCGATAAGACGGTGCGCTCCGGGTTCGCCACCGCCTGGCGCTTGGCCACCTGCCCCACCAGCAGCTCTCCCGTTTTCGAAAAACCCACAACTGAAGGCGTCGTGCGCCCGCCTTCGGCATTCGCGATTACGGTGGGTTCGCCGCCTTCCATTATTGCAACGCACGAGTTAGTCGTTCCAAGGTCGATACCGATGATTTTTTCCATAGAGCCTTTCACCCTCCTGACAATATTCGCTTCGCTCCATCCATTTTACAGTTTCCAATTTCCAATATTCAATTTACAATGCAACATTCGCAGAATGTCGCCTAATTCCCGTCCTCTTTGGCCACTTTTACCAGTGCCGGCCGGATGACCTTGCCGCGGAAGGTGTAACCGCGCCGGAGTTCTTCCACGACGGTATTGG
>DTYU01000272.1 GCA_012961725.1 Desulfotomaculum sp. | reverse complement strand
TTTGTCTGTGGTAATGATGTTCCTTATTGGTTGTGTGGATTAAAAGTACAGGTATCCGATATCACTAGTGCCCTTTTTTATAAGGGTTTGAAAAAAAAATGACTTTTCTGCCTTATGGAAATTCGCCGCGCGAACTCCTTCAGAAATCTCATCAGTATCGCATAGGTGAATACCCCTACATTCTCTCACTCCCCACCTCTCAATGAAGCAGGCCCCTCCTTTAGGGAGACGCAACTACCGACTTAGGGTATTCTACGCAGCCATACCATTTCCTATCGGAAAGCCTAATTTTTTTCGCGCTCTGACAGAAACCGCCGCAGGACGACCCGGCAAAGCCGCCGAATCTCCTCTGCGTACTGGCGGTAAAAGAAAACCGGCTTACCGATTGGGTCGGGAATATCCCCCGCAAGACCTGCGTATTCGCTAACGGTAAAAACCTTATCCTTTGCGTCTGGCACCATCTCCAACACCGTTGCCTTATGGCGTGCCGTCATTGTAAGGACAAGATCAACCTCCCGGACCATTTCCGGGGACAGGAGCCGCGCCTTATGGCTGTTGAGGTCGATCCCCCAGCCGGTCAGAGCCTCCACTGCCTCGGGAGTAGCAGGCGAACCGGGCAGCGCAAATGTTCCCGCCGACGAAACGTCCACGTCCTCTATACCTTCAGAGACAAGCAGGTTCTTGAAGATTGCTTCCGCCATGCTCGAGCGGCAGGTGTTACCGGTGCAGACGAACAGGATATGCTGCATCTTGAGACTCCTCCGAAAACAACTTATACTGACAGACCTTTTGGGTCGGTTCACGGTTCAAAGTTCAAGGTTCAAGGTTAGGTCTCATGCCCCCTCGAAAACAAGTGACGAGCCCAACTATAAAGGCCGCTGCCGTTATCGAATCGGGGCATGCTCTGTGGCGGATACAAATCAAGGTCGGGTTTAACACAGGAGATGCAGCCCCACCCCCAATAGAATGAGCCCCCCTAAGACCTGTGCCCGCCGTCCGACCCAGTTGCCGACGGTCCTTCCGAACCACAAACCGAGAGCCGTCATGACACCCGCAACTAAACCGAAGATTCCAGCGACCAGGAAGGGACTGTACAGGTAGTAAACCCCCAATGCGAATCCCACGCTCAATGCGTCCATGCTAACGCTGGCGCCAAGGATTAAGACTCCCAGCCTCCCCACAGGTACAACGCAAGCCGAACCCGGGTCAGCGGCACGAAAACCGCCGATGACCATCCGTATGCCGAAAAAGAAGAGCACAACTGCGCCCATAATCCCCGCCAGACGCCCTAAAACCGCGCCGACCGCACTCCCCAGCCACCAACCTAACAGGGGCATCAGGACATGAAGCAGCGTCACCGTGAGTACCAGTGAGAAGGCGCGCCCGCGGCTGATCCCCATAAAGCCGATACCGAGACAGGCCGAGAAGGCATCGGTCCCGAGAGCCGTCCCAAGAAGCAGTACCGCAGCAAGGCTCATAAACCATTTCCCGCCTGGATAACCTGTGAAGCAGCCCGTCGCAGCCGTTCGCAAACCGCACCGGCGCTCTGGGCAGGTACCCCTTCCGCCAAGATAATGTCTGTCTCGGCCTCAAGCCGCCGGATCGCCGTATATAGAGAAGCCGCCACCGAGCGGGCGTCGTGGCCCCGGCCGCAGGCCACCACGATCCCGGGGTACTCCTTGATTCGTTCTTCCCGTGTTAGGATACCGACCCTTTTCCCCTCCGCCGTATAGTGATCGTAGAGCTGCTGGACTCTCTCCATGATCGCCTCAGGATCCCCCTCCACCAGAACCAGGGGGATTTCCGGCCTCCAATGCGGTCTCTTCGCTTCCTCTCCCGGAACTCCTTCAGGTATAACACCTATAACCGCCGCAATCTCTTCTGCACTCACTGCCCCAGGTCTTAAGATCCGCAGCCCCGGTCCCGTAACATCAAGCACGGTCGACGCGACCCCGATAGGTGTCCGGCCCCCGTCCACCACCGCATCGATGCGTCCGCCAAGATCTGCGAGAACTTGCTCGGCGGCGTCAGGGGTCGGCCTGCCGGAAAGGTTGGCACTCGGTGCCACCAAGGGAACTCCCGCCGCGCTGATTATTCCTAATGCCACCGGGTGAGCCGGGACCCGCAGGCCTATAGTCGGCAGCCCGCCCGTGACCATCGGCGGCAGCCTTTGGGCGCCAAAAAGGACTAATGTTAGCGGGCCAGGCCAGAACGCCTCGATAAGCTTTGCCGCAAGCGGAGGAATGTCCCGCACATAATGCAGCGCTTCCTCCGGGACCCCGAGGTGCAAGGTAAGCGCTTTTTCCGCCGGCCGGCCTTTGGCTTCGAAAAGCGCTGCAACCGCCGCAGGATCAGAGGCATTTACACCCAGGCCGTAGACCGTTTCCGTCGGGAAAGCCACCAGGCGACCGCGACGGATAAGCGCGCCGGCCTCGGCGAGTATGCCGGGGTCGGGAGAATTGGCGTCAACATACCAGACCGCGGTTTTGATCCGCGCCATTAGAAAACCTACCATTGTATATTTTTAAGCAGTATATCACACATAAAATGAATTCCAACTCTTCACCTCTCGATTGCCAGCCTGCGGCGTGTAAACTTAAACGCCTCCATGGCAGCTATGACCGTTAGAGCCGACCCCAAAGTGAACAGCCACTCCAGAAAAGACACAGGCTGGACTCTCAAGACGCTTTGCATGACCGGTATATACATGGAAATGATATGAATTCCCTGGGCGATCAAAACACCGATGATGAGCACCCGGTTGTTGCGCAAAGGCACCTTAAAGGCAGAGCGCTCCTCCGACCGGCAGTTGAAGACGTGCACGTTTTCAAAAAGAACCATCAATAGAAGCAGCAGGTTGCGCGCGGCGAACTCACTGTAGCCTGCGCCGAGCAGCCAGATCCAGGCCCCGAAACTGACCAGTCCGATTACTGCTCCTGATATGATCACCTGCTGAACCATCAGCCTGTCAAAAATCCCTTCCCGCGGAGCCCTGGGCGGGCGCCTCATAAGGCCGGGTTCGCCCTTTTCAAAGGCAAGGGCCACGTCTTGAATCCCATTGGTAACCAAGTTTAACCAAAGCAGTTGGACGGGAAAAAGGGGCAGGGGGAGCCCGAAGATGATGGCCAAACCTAACAGCACGACCTCGGCGGCACCCGTAGAAATCAAAAGGTAGGTGACCTTACGAATGTTTCCGTATGCGAACCTGCCTTCTTCCACGCCCGCCACGATAGAGGCGAAATTGTCATCCGTAATCACAATATCCGCCGTATCCTTGGCCAAGTCTGTACCGCTGCCCATAGCAACACCGATATTTGCTTCCCGGAGAGCGGGGGCGTCGTTTACGCCGTCTCCGGTAACCGCTACATAGTGGCCGAGCTTTTTCGCTGCCTTCACGACCTCAAGTTTCTGGAGGGGGTTCACGCGCGCAAAGACCCGCGCGTTTTCAACGGCCCTTTCAAACTCCGCACCAGAGTCAAGGGTCGCGAGTTCGTCACCGGTGACAACCTCGTCCTTGCTACCGGCGATGCCGAGTTCCCTGGCAACGGCAAGTGCCGTAATCGGATGGTCACCGGTAATCATAACAACGCGGACACCCGCGGCCCGGCATTTCAGCACCGCCTCTTCAGCCTCCGGGCGGGGGGGATCGAAGATTCCGGCGAGACCTAACAGGGTGAGATCTGCCAGGTCTCTTTCCGTAAGATCGGTACGCCCTGCGCCGGCGATTTCCCCTCCGGCAACGGCAAGGACTTTGAACCCCTGGCTTGACAGCTCCAACGCGGTTTTTTCCACAGCAGCACGGTCAAGCGGAACGGTGCCTTGCCTGGTATGCATTTTCCCGCACAACGAAAGAACGGTTTCCGGTGCGCCTTTTACCGCCGCACGAATAGTTCCCGCCTCCCGGTAAAAGGCCCCGGCGTAGCGCCTCTCCGATTCAAAGGGGATGTATTGGAGCACGGGAAGGTCTTTTCTTAGCTCCGGAGGATAGGCACCCGATTTGTACCCCAAAGTCAGGAAAGCGATGTCGACGGCGTCTCCGCTGTAATGCCATTCCCCGTCGAAGTACAAAGAGGCCTCATTGCAGATGACACCGGCCTTGGCAAAACGCCATAGCACGGCTTTTTCCTCCTCCGCCACCGGTGTGCCGTCTGCCCGGCTCATCCCTCCCTCCGGAATGTACCCCTCCCCGGAAACTGTGAAGAGCCCAGTCTCCGGGATGAAAACCCGCCGAACGGTCAGCTTGTTGACCGTCAAAGTGCCGGTCTTGTCGCTGCCAATGTAAGTGCAACTGCCCAATCCTTCGGCCGCCGCCAGCTTGCGTACAATGACCTTGCGCCCCGCCATGCGTGACATCCCGATAGAAAGAGCCACGGTTATCGCCACGGGAAGTCCTTCCGGAATAGCCGATACGGAAAGGGCTACCGCCATAAAGAAGACCTGCACCGGTTCAATGCCCTGCAGCAGGGCCAGGCCCCCCAAAAGAATCGCCGCACCGAGGATAACCAGGCCGATCGTGCGGGTGAATGCCTCCATGCGGACCACTAAGGGGGTTTTCGCCTTTTCTGTAAACGCCACTTGCGCCGCTATCTTCCCGATCTCGGTATGCATACCGGTCGCCACAACGATGCCCCGGCAGCGCCCGCGGATCACCGTGGTTCCGGCGAAAGCGATATTCGAGCGGTCAGCGAGCGGAAGAACCTCATCGGCAAGAGCCTCCACGCCTTTTGAAATGGGATACGGTTCGCCGGTTAAAAGCGCCTCCTCCACTTCAAAGTTCTTGACCTCAAAGAGGCGGAGGTCTGCCGGTACCCGGTTTCCTGATTCCAACAAGACGACGTCCCCAGGCACCAGCTCTTCGGCAGGCACCTCTTTCTCCCTCCTGTCGCGAACAACCCGTGCCTTGATCTGGATAACCTTCTGCAATAGCTCGGCGCTTCTTTCGGCTTTGTATTCCTGGTAGGTCCCGATGGCTGCATTGACCAGCAAGACGGCAAAAATAAATACAGTATCTTTCAGTTCGCCGATAACAGCGGATACTGCCGCCGCAACCAATAGGATGTATATAAGCGGGTTGGCGAACTGCCCCAGGATTATCCCGAGAAGAGACGGGCCTTTGCCCTTGGGTAGCTCATTCTTGCCGTATTCCTCCTGCCTTTTTTCCACCTCCGCAGAACTCAGTCCGTCCGGTTCTGTTTCAAGGCGGCGGAAAACTTCGTCCATAGGCAGCGTATGCCATATCGGTGCGTTCTTGAACGTCCCCCTCATAACGGCCCTGTCCCCTTTCGCGTCAGCGGCCACCGGCAGAACCGCTTAACCTTGCAACAACCAAACGCGGGCGCCCCGCGAGATCCGGCCTTAACTCAGATGCCCACGCCGGCACCGGTACCAGTGCCAGTGCCGCCTGCGCCTGCCGGTGGTCTATCTCCGCCACCAGACAGCCCCCCGGTTTCAGAATCTGCATGGCCTGGTGCACCAGGCGACGGTACAGCACCAGACCGCCCGGCCCGCCGTCGAGCGCCAGCGCCGGTTCGTGGCGCACCTCCCTTGACAGGTCCGGCATATCTTCCCGGGGAACGTAAGGGAGGTTGGCCGCTACCAAGTCGAAAGAATGTCCGGCTTCCATAAGCGGCTGCAGCAAATCCCCCTCTAGGAACGTTACGCGCCCCTCTACCCGGTGCCGGCGGGCGTTTTCCCGCGCCACCGCGAGTGCCGCCTCGGAGATGTCCACCGCAAAAACCTGTGCTTCAGGCAGCAAAACGGCAAGGCTGACCGCTATTGCTCCGCAGCCTGTTCCCACATCCGCAACCACCGCTGCCGGGCCCGCCTTCAGCAGTGAAGCGGCGGTCTCGACTAAGAGTTCGGTTTCGGGTCTCGGCACCAAGACCGCCTGCGTTACAGTAAAGCTCAGCCCCATAAACTCCTTCTCACCGGTTAAATAAGCAACCGGCTCTCCGTCCGCACGGCGGTAAAGGAGTTCTTTATATCGGACCAACTCTTCCGCTGCCACTTTCCGCAGCGGCTCCCGGTAAAGCGCCAGGCGGTCACAGCCAAGAACGAAGCCCAAGAGCACCTCGGCGTCGACCCGCGGTGAAGGTATCCCCGCTGCTTTCAGCAGCCCTGTTGCCTCTTTCAGAATCCCTTTAACGTAGCGTCCGAAAACCGTGCCCATAGTAGGAAGCATCGTCATAAAACATAGGCGACCACGAGGCCGCCCGGTTTGCTCCAGGGAAGAAACCCTCAACTGATCTGGCGCAGTCTCTCCGCCTGATGGTGCATAATCAGCGCGTCAATGAACTCGTCTAACTCGCCTTCCAGGACCTCACCCAACCGGTACAGGGTCAAGCCTACCCGGTGGTCTGTCACCCGGTTCTGCGGAAAGTTGTACGTCCGGATACGCTCGCTCCGGTCGCCGCTCCCCACCTGTGCCCGCCGCGCCTCGGCAATGGCGTCCTGCTGCTCCCGCTGCAGCCGGTCCAAAAGCCGCGCCCGCAGCACCTTCATCGCTTTGTCGCGGTTCTTGTGCTGCGACTTCTCATCCTGGCAACTGACCACAATCCCCGTCGGCAGGTGGGTGATGCGGACCGCCGACTGGGTGGTGTTCACCGACTGCCCGCCCGGCCCGGTGGCGCAAAACACATCGATGCGGAGGTCTTTGGGGTCGATATCCACATCCACCTCTTCGGCTTCCGGAAGGACTGCGACCGTGGCGGCCGAGGTATGGATCCGGCCGCCTGCCTCCGTTTCCGGAACGCGCTGCACCCGGTGGACGCCGCTCTCAAACTTCAGCCGGCTGTACGCACCGCACCCTTCAATTAGCACAACGGCCTCCTTGAAACCGCCGAGATCGGTCTGGTTGCTGCTCAGCATCTCGGCCCGCCAGCCCAGCCTCTCGGCGTATTTCAGGTACATCCGCAAAAGATCACCCGCGAAAAGCGCCGCCTCTTCGCCCCCGGTGCCGGCCCGGATCTCTATGATAACGTTCTTCTCGTCGTTGGGATCCCTCGGCAGAAGAAGAATCCTCAGCCGCCCCGCCAGCTCCTCCTTTTTTGCCTCAAGCAGCACCTTTTCTTCTGCGGCTAATTCCCTTAAATCCGGGTCTTTCTCCCCCCGCAACAACGTCTCGGCATCTTCCAGTTCCTGAAGGGTGTCTTTGTATTCCCGGTAGACCGTTACCACGGGTTCAATCTCGGCATGCAACTTTGCATACTCCCGCCAGCGGGCGTAGTCCGCAATCACATCCGGGTCGGCGATCTGTTTATTCAATGCTTCGTAGCGCTCCTCAAGCTCCGCAAGCCTCTCCCACATCGTTTGATTCACCCTCTTTCAACAGCACCGCATCGAGCGCCGCTATCGCCACCGCCACCTGAGCGTCGTCCGGCTCGCGCGTGGTGAGCCGCTGGAGCCAGAGACCTGGGGCGACCATCACGCGGAAAAACGGGTGCTCTAATTTGCGTGCCGACAGCTTTAGAAACTCATAACTAACCCCCGCTATCACCGGAAGCAACAGAATACGCGAGAGCACGCGCCACCATAACGGCTCCTGCCCTAACAGCGAAAAGACAAAGATGTGTAAAATCAGTACGATTAACAGAAAACTTGTGCCGCAGCGGGCGTGAAGCACCGGAAAGCCCCGTACCCCCTCGGGGGTGAGGACGGCCCTCGCTTCATAAGCGTTAATCACCCGGTGCTCCGCACCGTGGTAAGCAAAAACCCGCCGGA
This sequence comes from Desulfotomaculum sp., assembly GCA_012961725.1. Taxonomy (GTDB): domain Bacteria; phylum Bacillota; class Desulfotomaculia; order Desulfotomaculales; family Ammonificaceae; genus DTYU01. Next base: position 8,130 of record DTYU01000272.1, on the reverse strand, counting down.
TATCGGGAATCAAACCGACTAAAAAGATATAGAGTATAAAGACTGCCAAGCGCACCAGCCCCTCTAACAGGTTCTGACCCAGGTCTGAAGGTACGATGCCCCTCGCGAGGTGCGCCAGGCCTACGGGAATAACAGCAAAAAGCAGAACTGCAAGAACCAACCCTAAAATCATGGTGGCCGCTATCTCCCAGCGGCCAACCGGATGCCCCTCCTCCCCCACCGCCGCTTCAGCGGAATAACTGAGGGCTTTTATTCCGAGCACCAGCGCCTCATACAGCACCGCCATCCCGCGGAAGAGCGGCCGGCGCCACAGACCGTTGGCGCTTAATGTTTCAAGTTTCTCCTCCTTGATTGTAATCGAATTATCCGGCCTGCGTACAGCCACCGCCCATGATTTGGGGCCGCGCATCATTACTCCCTCGATGACCGCCTGCCCGCCGTAAGTAACCTCTGTCTTGTTCAACCGCCACCACCCAAAAAGTTCAAGGTTCGAGGCCGTATTTCTTACGGAACCGCTCCGCCCGGCCGCGGCGGTCAACCGCCTGCCGCTGCCCTGTATAAAAGGGATGGCACTTTGAGCAGACCTCCACCCGCAGCTCCTTTTTTGTGGAACCCGTTTCAAAGACAGCGCCGCAGGCGCAGATTACGCGTGCCGGCCCGTATTCCGGATGGATACCCTTTTTCAAATCAGTTCGCTCCTTTCTGTCTCCGAAAACCGTCTGCAAAAGACCTATGTTATTATAGCACAGGCTGAACCTGCCTGCAATGCGTACGGCTTAATCGGCGGTAAAGGGCAAGGGGTTGGACTGGATAATAATGCAAGCATTCGCAAAAAACCCCGTCTGAATCACCCAGAACGGGGCTTTTCTATCCAAAGTGCAGGCTGCTGATCGTTGAACTACTTTATCTCGACGGTCGCGCCGGCATCGGCTAATTTGGCCTTAATCGCCTCCGCCTCTTCCTTGTTCACTTTTTCTTTTACGGGTTTAGGCGCGTTATCGACGAGTTCTTTCGCCTCTTTAAGCCCGAGACCGGTGACTTCCCGCACAACCTTGATCACATTGATCTTCTTGTCGCCAACCGCGGACAGAATCACGTCAAACTCAGTCTTTTCTTCTTCTTCTGCCGGAGCGGCAGGTGCAGCCCCAGGCGCAGCCGGAGCCGCTGCTACGGCAACAGGTGCAGCAGCGCTTACCCCAAACTCCTCCTCCAGGGCCTTTACAAGCTCAGCGAGTTCTACTACCGTAAGTCCCTTTATCCTCTCCATGATTTCGCCTGTCTTTGACACCGTTAAAACCTCCCGTTTTAATATATTAGACTCAAGGAGCATCTACGACGCTCTTTCTCTCCGTTTCCCCGTCTCTCCCGTTCTCGAACTATGAAGAGCATCTATGACGCCTCGGCCTGTTTCGTCCTGATTGCGTCCAGCACGTAAACAAGACTGCGCATGGGTCCGCTCAGTACATTGACCAGGGCATAAAGCGGCGACTTGATTTGACCCACCACCTTTGCCATCATCGCCTCAAACGGCGGCAGATCCGCCAAAACCTTCACCTGTTCGGCTGATAACGACCGCCCGCTGACAACGCCTCCTTTTACATCGAGGAGTTTATGCTCGCGCGTGAACTCAACGAGCACCTTGGCAGTGGCCGCAGGGTCGCGGAAACTGAAGGCCAGTGCCACCGGTCCCTCGAGATAAGCTGCCAGGTTATCCAGGCCGGCCTCCTTTGCGGCGATTATGGTCAGGGTATTCTTCGTTACCTTAAGCAGGCTGTCGGAAGCCCGTAAGCGCCGCCGGAGTTCGGTAAACTGGGCCACCGGAATCCCTTTATAATCGGCGACGAAAACCGCCTGGGCCGTCGTCAGTCTGTCTTTGATTTCCGCCACTACAGCTCTCTTTTCATCGCGTACCGGCATACCCGTTTCACCTCCTTTCGCAAGCAGAAGCCTTCCTCTTCCTGCAGCCAGGCGGGCGCGCCCCAAAAAGAAAAGGGGACCCGCAGACACATGAGGATCCCGTAACTTGATCCGGCCTCGGTTGGCGGCGCAAAAAACCGCCTTTAAGCAATAAGCACCAACTGTCTACGGCATCTTAGAAGCGGGAGGCCAGAGGTGAGAGGTTGGAACAGAGACTCGGTTAGAACAACTTGGCCCCTCTGGAACCACCCGTACTGCTCCTTAACCGCCCGCAGCGGTATTTGTCAGAATCTAAAGCACTCCCTGTTAGGAGACTACCTTCAGCGCATTAACCTTGACCCCCGGTCCCATCGTTGAGGAGATACTGATTCCCTTCAAATACTGGCCTTTCGCCGCCGCCGGCTTTGCACGCAGCAGTGCCTCGACTAAGGTACGCAGGTTGTCCACCAGCTTCTCGGCCTCGAAAGAGACCTTTCCGATGGGGGCGTGAATGATTCCCGCCTTATCAACCCGGTACTCGATCTTCCCCGCCTTCACCTCGGTAACGGCATGGGCGATATCGAACGTGACCGTCCCCGTCTTGGGGTTCGGCATCAGCCCGCGCGGACCTAAAATACGCCCTACTTTACCAACCATTCCCATCACATCAGGGGTGGCGATGGCCACGTCGAAGCCAAGCCATCCTTCCTGCACGCGGGCGATCAGGTCTTCCGCCCCAACGAAATCGGCGCCCGCAGCCTCGGCCTCTTTGGCCTTTTCGCCGCGGGCGAAGACCGCCACCCGCCGGGTTTTGCCCGTTCCGTGCGGCAACACCACCGCGCCGCGCACCATCTGGTCGGCATGACGCGGATCCACCCCTAATTTCACGGCCGCTTCAACCGTCTCATCAAACTTCGACGGTGAAACCTTCTTGATCAGCTCCATCGCTTCGAGGGGGTCATAAAGCTTGGTTCTTTCCACCTGCTTTCGAGCTTCCTGATACTTCTTCCCGTATCTTGGCAAGCCAATTCCTCCTTGGTAACCGGAGTCGAACTCCTCCCATCATATGACCTTACCGGTTAGCCTTCAACAATCTCGATGCCCATGCTCTTAGCGGTACCCTCGACCATGCGCATCGCCGCTTCAACCGAACCCGCGTTCAAATCAGGCATCTTCAACTCCGCGATTTCCCGGACCTTTGACCGGGGCACCTTCCCTACATTCTTTATGTTCGGCTCCCCGGACGCCTTCTCGACACCCGCCGCCTTCTTCAAGAGCACCGCTGCCGGCGGCGTCTTGCAGACGAAACTGAAGGACCGGTCCTCGTAAACCGTTATCTCCACCGGAATTATGAGTCCTGCTTGGGCAGCGGTGCGGTCGTTGTAGTCCTTCACAAAAGCCATGATGTTAACCCCGTGCTGCCCCAAAGCCGGGCCAACGGGCGGTGCCGGGGTGGCTTTACCTGCCGGAATCTGAAGCTTGATTATCGCCCGGACCTTTTTTGCCAATTCTGTTTCACCCCCGCTTAAATTATCTTTTCCACCTGGGAGTAGTCAAGTTCTATCGGTGTTTCCCGGCCAAACATGGAGATCATTACTTTCAGCTTGGCCTTTTCGGTATTAATCTCCTCGATAACGCCAATGAAATTCTGGAACGGCCCTGAGGTAACCCTGATTTTTTCCCCCGGTGTCAGGTCGATCCGCACCCGTGGTATTTCTCCCTGCGCCTGTTTCAGTATCAGCTCCGCTTCGGCCTCCGTCAGGGGCACCGGCTTGTTTCCGCTCCCCACAAATCCCGTAACCCCCGGAGTGTTCCGGACCACGTACCAGGATTCATCGGTCATCTCCATCTCCACGAGGATGTATCCGGGGAAAATTCTTCGCTTGGTGATCCTCTTTTTGCCGTCTTTTATCTCAACTTCGTCTTCTTCCGGCACAACGATCTGGTTAATCCTGCCTTCCATGTGCATCGAGGCGATCCGCTTCTCCAAGTTCGCCTTGACCTTGTTTTCGTAGCCGGAATAAGTATGCACGACGTACCATTGCTTGCTCACGGCAGGGAGGCAACCGCCCCCCTCACCTCCTTAAGGGCAGCCCCCGATTTGAGGCCGGGAAGAATCTACGCAACGATCAGCCTTAGTAGCTGGCTGAAGATGGAATCAGCAATCCAAATAATAATCATCACGATGGTTACCACCGCAAGCACCACACCCGTATAGATCGCGACCTCCCGCCGCGTCGGCCAGTGTACTTTCTTCAGCTCCTGCCAGACTCCTGAAAAAAACTGCCGGACACTCGTTATGCGCCCTTTGAGATTCGAATGCCTTTTAACAGGCTCGCGCCTGACGGTTTCCTGCCGGACCGCTTTCAAGCCGGAGGCTTTTGGCCCCGGGGCGCCCGGAGACTTCTTCGGTTGCTTCGCCTTCCTGTTTTTTTGCGGCCCCGCGGCCTTCTGCACCGCGCTGCGCCCTTTTCTCTCCTTAGTTGTCTTTATGACGGCCATTTTTTCACCCTCACTGAAGCTATTTCGTCTCCTTGTGCGGAGTGTGGGTTCCGCACCACCGGCAGTACTTTTTTAACTCAATCCTCCCCGGGTCGTTCTTCTTGTTTTTAGTTGTAGTATAGTTCCGCCGTTTGCACTGGGTGCAAGCAAGCGTAATGGTGACTCGCATCCTACCACCCGTCCTGACAAAAAGTAAAAAAAAGACGCGTCATCGATTTCAAACCACGCCCTAAGTAATTTAGCACAAGCAATAGCCGCTGTCAACTGTTTTCTGTCCCTCTTACAGGCGATCTGAAGAACGCTATATTTGTATGCAATCGCGGAAGGCATCTATACATCAGGCTCTGTATCAACTGCTCATGGTCAAGAATCCAGCGGCTGTTTCTCTGCTGTACGTCTCGTACCTAAATCTCCCTCTACCACCCCCGAGATGAGCACCTCCCGTTCCTTCCAGAGGTCCATTTCATACGGTTCACACGCGGAACCTTCCCGATCAAATAGAATTCGCACTTTCGGATAGAGGGCCATGCCCCGCCTCGCCTCTATCACTACCCCGGTTTCCCCCGTTGACAGGCGAACCAGCGTTCCCACCGGATATGCCGCAACGTTCTGCAAAAAGGCTTGTACTATACGGTAATCGAAAAGGAAATTCCCTGACCCGGCGATAAGTTCATACGCTTCGTGTACCGGATAAGCCCTGCGGTAAACCCTGTCCGCCACGAGGGCGTCAAAGACGTCGGCAACACCGCAGATGACAGCAAATTCGTGAATTTCGTCTCCCCTCAACCCGCGCGGGTAGCCCTGCCCCTGGTAACGCTCGTGGTGCTGGAGGGCTATCAGGGCAGAAGATGCACTTACCCCGGGGATCTGGAGCAGCATCCTAAAGCCGCGCTCGGGGTGTTCGCGCACCAGCGCAAACTCCTCCGGGGAAAGCTTGCCGGCTTTGTTCAGAATCGAATCGGGTATGACCGTTTTTCCCACATCGTGGAGCAAAGCACCCATGCCTAACGCAAGAAGCTCCTCGCGGCTGTAGCCTAAGGTTATACCGGTAAGGAGAGACAGGACGGAGACACTGACGGAATGGCCAAAGGTGTAGTCGTCGATTGCCCGGATATCGATAAGATTGAAAACCACATCGGGATTTTTTAGCAACTGGTCGATGATCTCGCTGACCGTTTCTTTGATCTCACTAATTGCTACGACAGCCGTGCCTGTCCCGGGAACCGCCGCCTCCGCAAGAAGCTCACGGACCTGGCGTACAGCCTGCACTCTGATCTCTTCCGAAACCACATCTACGATCGCAGGGTCTTTCAGGAATCCATCATCGACGTAAACAGCGGGTATAGCCGCCATCTCCAACCGCGCGATGGTCTTTCGGGTCAGAATGGTACCGGCGCTGAGAAGCAACTGCCCGGAGGAGTTATAAAGTGCACGTCCTACCCGCATTCCGGGTTGCAGAACGCTGATATGAATCTTGCGCAAGGCTGTTCCCCACCCCCCGTTCATATACCTATATACCATATATCGGTTGAACAGCGAAAAGTTTAGTGAATCAGCGATATTTTTTCGGTAGTTTTCTGCTTAACACCTGTACCCGGCACTCACTCTGTCTGAGTGCCGGGCCGGAAGTTTTGGATGCTTTCATTCTTTTGTTAGCGCTCACCGAATTTAAATCGGCCAAATAACCATTGACACGAGAAATGAATACAAAGTAGGCTTTAAGATAACCAATATTGATTTATTGAGGAGGCACGCAAGTTGGTATCAAGTACCGACGTTACCGGCGATGTTGCTCGCCAAGAGGTTAAACCCGAGGATATTTTCAGATTTGAATGCAGCAGCAAGTGCATGGGCAAGTGCTGCCGTCTTATCACGATCCTTCTTGACCCCTGGGATGTCGAGGTGATGGCGAGGCATATCAGACTCTCGGGAGCCGACTTTCTCCAGATTTTCTGTAATTACGATTTTGGCACTTCCTCACACTGGCCCTTTGTATGGCTCAACCACGCGGAAAGAGGGAACTGCGCTTTCCTGCTTGAGGATGGGCGCTGCAGCATCTACGAAGCCCGACCGCGAAACTGTCGCACTTACCCGATCGGCCGTGCGGTGCGAATTGAAGATCCAGGCGAAACCCCGCAGATCCAAGAGAGACTGTTTATGGTGGAGCGAATGGAGTTCTGTTTGGGACATGAGGGAAACCGGACGTGGACAGTCAAGGAATGGCTCAAAGAATCCGGGGCGTGCAAGTATTATGAACTGTCGGATTTGTACCTTTCTTTGGTTCAGTATGCCACAGAGACACTGAACTGCCGCGCGTGGCTTAGCCCAAACACTGCCCGGATGCTGATGCCGCTTCTCTTCATGCCCGACCTTCTCAGGAAGAAACTCGCAATCGGCGAGGAGGGCATGGACCACGAAACCTTTTACCGCCGCCGCCTAAAAGCAGTCAGGGCGGTCCTCACGGAAATGGCGGCCACCTTCGGCTGTGGCCCGCTTGCGGGCACAACACCCGGCAATACAGAAGTGCCGCTAACAGACCGCATCCGTCAGGTCATTCTCGAGGGGTAAAGCGCAAAGCGGGCCCCGCTTTTTCCGCAGGGCCCGCTTGGCCTTAAGAAGCGCCCAAGGCAAAGTGGTTTTGAGATCATTCCCTGAAAGTACGCGCAAAGCTATGGCTTTCGGCAACGGCAGGCATTACATTTGAAATTTCATTTTGTTTGGCTACGCTACCATTCGCGCAGCTTCCCTCTTTTCCTACATAAGTGAAACAAAGGTAAAAGCAACCGTAAAGGTCCCGGTTGTCGCTTCCGGCGTTGCAGGCAAACCCAAACAGTTCCTCGATGCTGCGAAGGACGGCAGTGCAGTGATTCTGCTTGCGGCTTCGGTTCATTCCGGGGAGATAACGATACCGCAGCTCAAAAACATACTTAGCCGCAAGCGGGGGCCGGTTTCAACACCCGGTAAGAAGGGGATAAGCCAGCTTCCTTCGGAGTATATGCAGTACATGGCTTCTGTGTTATAAATTATGCCAACTCGTTAGCTGCCTTGCTTATTCCTGCCGATTGTGTCTCTCTGGGGAGGATGCCGATTATCTGGAACAGAAGATACGAAACGCTCTCCCGTGAGGAACTGCGTCTGTTGCAGCTTGAGCGGCTACAGCAAGTGGTAAAGCGGGTTTATCACCGTGTGCCGTACTACCGCCGGCGCTTCGACGACGCCGGTGTCAAGCCAGAAGAGATCGAATCGCTCTCAGACATCGAGCGATTGCCCTTCACTACGAAAGAAGACCTCCGGGTCAACTCCCCCTTCGGTCTCCTCGCAACCCCCCTAAATAGGGTTGTCCGCCTCCATGCCTCATCCGGCACCACCGGTAAACCCGCGGTAGCCGGTTATACGAAAAAAGACCTGCAGACCTAGGCGGAGCTGGTCGCGCGAATCGTTACGTCGGCAGGCGTCAAGCGCGTTGACATAGCGCAGGTTTGCTTTTCCTACGGGCTGTTTACCGGAGGGTTCGGGCTGCATTACGGCCTCGAACGGGTTCCCTTGGCTCTGTCAATACTACTCCCGAAGATGTGGTGCAGGTATCTTACGGTTAAGGTCTGTTTACCGGCGGCCTGGGCCTGCACTACGGTGCCGAGCGGATCGGCGCGGCGGTGGTACCCACCTCGGCCGGGAACACCAAGCGCCAAATGATCCTGATGCAAGGTCTTTGCTACTACGGTGCTCTGCTGT
>DTYU01000271.1 GCA_012961725.1 Desulfotomaculum sp. | reverse complement strand
TCGAGGTATAGCCCCTGCCCCATCACAAACGGGATATCCTTTACCTTGAGGCGCGCCTGCATCGTGTACCGGTGGTAAAGCTGGCGGATGACGAGTTCACTTATCTCGGCTAACAGATTGAAGAACTTCCTAAGATTCCGCTCCGCCTTCATCGCAACCCGCGGCAGATTAATGGTGGTGAATGAGAGGTTCCCGCGTCTCTCCGTCACTTCAGGCCCGCGCCTGTTCGCCATCACCCGCGAGCGGCAGCCCATGTATGCAACCTGATCGCCATAAGCCGCGTTGAAGCTCGCGTCCATAAAACTAAACGTGGGGTTAAGGCGTTTCGAGGCCACCTTTACCGCCAATTGGAAGAGGTCGTAGTTCGGGTCGCCCGGCTCGAAATTGACCCCTCTCTTCACCCGGAAGATGACGTTCGGGAAAATTGGCGCCTCATTGCGTCCCAAACCGGCCTCGTAGGCAAGCAGGAGGTTTCGCGTCACCTTCCTGGCAGCCTCGCTCGTTTCCGTCCCTAAGTTGATGTTACTGAAGGGCACCTGCGCACCCGCCCGCGAATGCATACTATTGAGATTATATACCAGCGCCTCCATTGACTGGTAGACCTCGTCCTCCGAAGCGTTCTCCATGTACGGGGCCATATCCCGGTCAAAAAAGGCGAAGGACTGGCCGCCGAACATGTCGTTCTGCGAGCTCTGGAGAATGATGCAGGCTAAGGCAGACGCGGAGCCGGGGCGCTTGGGCGGCCGGATGTAGCCGTGCCCGGTGTTAAACCCTTCAGCCAACAGCCTATCGAGGGGAATTTGGAGGCAGTTTACCGTCTTTGCGTAGAACCCGAGGTCGTGGATATGAATGTCGCCCCGGATATGCGCCTGGGAGAAATCTTCAGGGATGAGCCGCGTAAGGTAGTACTTCTTGCTCGCCGCTTCGGCAACCTGGAGCATCTTTGCCGAAGGCGAGTTGGATACGTTGGCGTTCTCGCGGTTTGTCTCCTCGAGAATCTCCTCCACCGCGTCCATCAGGTCGCTTTTTGCTTCCCGGATGCGCGTCCGCCAGTTGCGGTAGAGGATGTAGGCCTTGGCGGTCCGGGCGTGTCCGGCCTCGATCAGCACCTTTTCCACGATGTCCTGCACGTCCTCAACACCGAAGCCGGCGCCGTTGTATTTGGCCTTCAACATACTCAGAACATCGAGTGTCAGCCGCATGGCGGTCTCCCGGTCCTCGCCGCCTACCGCCCGCGCCGCCTTGAAGATGGCATCCGTTATCTTCGTTTCGTCGAAAGGAACCTCCCGCCCGTCACGTTTTCTGATCCCCTGAAACACTATGCTCTCCCCCTTTTTTCATCTTTGAACATCCTGTCCAGCTCCGCCTTGAAATCGCGACCGTCCCGGAACTCCCGGTAAACACTGGCGAACCTAACGTACGCGACCTCGTCCAGCCGGCGGAGCTTGTCTACTACAAGCTCGCCGATGATGTGGCTTGGTACTTCCGTCTCCATCCGGTTTCGCACTTCGCGCTCCACTTCGTCAGCAACGCGTTCAATCTCCTCCCTGGTAACCGGACGTTTATGGCACGCCGTCAGCAGTCCCCTGATCAGTTTGGTCCGGTTGAAGATCTCCCGCCGGCCGTCCTTCTTGATCACCACCAGTGGAAGCTCGTCCACTCGTTCAAAGGTGGTGAACCGCCGGTTACATTGAGGACACTCCCTGCGCCGCTTTATCGTGGTTCCTTCGTCCGCGGCGCGGGTGTCAACCACACGCGTATCCGCAAATGCACAAAAAGGGCAACGCATAACGCCTCACTCAAGATATAGTATCCAGAGTAAGTTTATAGCACTATATATTGGGATAGCAAACGGCAAAAAGAAAGAAAAAAGGGGGAATACATGGTTTCTGTTAATTCACTTGCGGCCATGCTCGTCCTCATTAAAAATTTTAAAAATATTGTCCTGAAATGTCGAAACCATCTCAGCGGCGATATGAATAACGGGCATATGTATCGCTCGGGATTTCGACCAGGATGACATCAAGGCCGATTCTGACTATCTTATCCCAGGGAACGATAACTTCATCTTCCTTACCGAAAAAACCGAGCAAGCGGGACGGCCCGGGAAGAACAAGGGCGTTTATCCTCCCGTTAGCTAAGTCGATATCAATATCCTTTATCAGCCCGAGGCGCCGTCCGTCAAGAACATTTATTACCTCCCGCACCCGAAGCTCCGAGACTTTAAGCATTTGGCCGCTCCCTCCCATACAAGCCTATGCTTTCCTGGCTAAACTTAGAAGCAAGAGCTGAAAGGAGACAGCGGCAACAAGAACAGCGACCTAAACGTGGTCTATTTAAAAAGCAAACCCTTATCGTGCTCGGGTATCGTTGCCCTTCGTCATCTGGCTATTACGAAAATGAAAGGTCTTCCATATCTCCTTGAGGATAAGCGGCGGCGGTATCATAACAACGTTGAGCCTCGAACCATTCTCAGTTGCCGGCCGTATCGGAGGACCGCACCACCTGCTTCAGAGGCCGTCCCAAGCGGCGCTCTGCCAGCTCCCACAGCCGCGACCGAAACTTTACCCGGTCTTCATCCGGGGTGCCCGCCAGTGCCGGAACCTCCTCCGACACTTCAATGTTCACCAAACAAAGCGGCGGGAAGAGCACACACCACCAGTTTTGACCCTTCCCGGCGCCGAGTACCAGGCGGACCGCTTCATACTCGCCGGCGGGCAGTGTCAGCCCCCCGTAGGTGCGCTCCGGGAAATCGAACCGGCCGTGGTAGACGCGAACCCCGTAGTCCCGGCCGGCCAGCGCAACCTGCTTCTGGGCGACCGACTGTATCTCGGCCAGATTCATGTCAACCAACCGGCGTGCCTTAAAGATATTGTCCACCTCTTTAAACTCCGGTGCCATCGCCTCAACCACGGCCCGGCGGACCCGGTGTTTCAGCTCCTGGTCAACCGGCGAATCGCTGTTCGGAATGATATGGAGCCGGATGAGGTTGTTCGGGTTGTAAGCCTCAACCGCCCGCTCGTAAAGAATCCCCGCGGTTATGCCAAAACAGAGCAGACCTGCAAATAGGATGCGCAAAATTTTACGCTTCATTTAAACCCCTTCTTTCTCAGATGTACTTGCGCATATGAGTGAGGGCCGCCTTCTCAAGCCTGGAAACCTGAGCCTGGGAGATTCCTATCTCCTCGGCTACCTCCATCTGTGTTTTACCCTCGAAGAAGCGCATGCTGATAATCAACTTCTCGCGCTCACTCAGCCGGCGGAGTGCGTCCCGGATGGCGATGACCTCAAGCCAGTTTGCGTCCTGGTTTTTCTCGTCGCCGATCTGGTCCATTACAAAAATAGGGTCGCCGCCGTCCTGATAGATCGGTTCAAAAAGGGATACCGGTTCCTGAATCGCGTCCAAAGCGAGCACCACCTCTTCATGCGGTACCTTCAGTTCCGCAGCGATCTCGTTCACTGAAGGCTCCCGCGCGTTCTTGCTCGCCAGCGCATCCCGAACCTGGAGCGCCTTGTAAGCCACATCACGCAGGGAGCGCGAGACCCGGATCGAGTTGTTATCCCGCAGGTACCGGCGGATCTCGCCGATAATCATCGGTACGGCATAGGTTGAAAACTTCACGTTCTGGCTCAAGTCAAAGTTATCGATCGCCTTTATCAGACCGATGCAGCCGACCTGAAAAAGGTCGTCTACGTACTCCCCCCTGTTCGTGAAACGCTGGATCACACTCAGAACCAGCCGTAGGTTTCCGTTTATCAGCTCGGACCGGGCGCTGCGATCGCCTCTCCTCACCGCTTCAAAAAGTTCCCGCATTTGCGCTGCACTCAAAACCGGAAGCTTGGACGTATTGACTCCGCAGATCTCGACCTTGCTGATCACAGTCGCCCGCCCCTCGCTAAGCTTCTTTTTGCGACCCTTTTCGATTTTCATTATTGCCAGATGGATTTTGCGTTATTCGTTTTGAAATTAATCAAAAAATAAAAGACCGCCGTCACTTACTCATAAGGAGACCGCCCTTTGGCCCCCTGGCACCATAGTCCTGCCCGCTGAAAACGAGAAATGACACTGATGAATCGCTTGACAGACTTAACAAAAACGTTTATTGCAACAACCAACAGGAGCGATAAAGAGGCGATTACTGCCGCAAATTCTTGGCGATTAAAGAAGGAAAACGGACGCCGGCGGTGGAAAAAGGTATCGAAGTCGGGTTGCTCCCGTTTGGGCAAACGCAGGGGTGAGGAGATGCATACCACGCATAAGATCATCATCGGTGATTCGAGGTGGATGAAAGAGGTATCGGACGAGTCCGTTCACCTCATCATCACCTCGCCGCCGTATTGGCAGTTGAAAGACTACGGCAACGGACAGCAGATCGGTTTCAACGATAGCTATGAGGATTACATCAATAACCTCAACCTGGTATGGAAGGAGTGCCACCGGGTGCTGCATCAAGGATGCCGCCTGTGCATTAACATCGGCGACCAGTTTGCACGCTCCGTCTACTACGGAAGATATAAGGTCATTCCGATACGAACAGAGATCATCAAGTTTTGTGAAAGCGCCGGTTTTGACTATATGGGAGCGATCGTCTGGCAGAAGGTCACCACCTGTAATACCACCGGCGGCGCCACGGTAATGGGCTCCTTCCCCTACCCGCGAAACGGAATCCTGAAGTTGGATTATGAATTTATTTTAGTCTTTAAGAAATACGGGACCCCGCCAAAAGTTAGCCAAGAGATCAAGGAACAATCAAAGCTAACCCAAGAGGAATGGAACCAGTATTTTGCCGGACACTGGAACTTTCCTGGTGAAAGGCAAGATAAGCATTTAGCGATGTTTCCCGAAGAATTGCCCCGACGGCTGATTAAGATGTTCAGCTTCGTCGGCGATACCGTCCTCGACCCGTTCCTTGGCAGCGGGACAACCTGCCTGGCTGCAAAGAATCTCAACAGGAACTCTACCGGCTACGAGATAAATGAGGGTTTTCTCCCCCTGATAAAGGAAAAACTCGCTCCTAAACAAACAACGATCTGGGAGAAGTCAACCTTCGAGATAATTAGGCAAGTACAGCCGGAGGTCGATTTTAAAGACAAAATCAGCAAGCTGCCCTACGTCTTCCGCGACCCCGTAAGATTCGATAAGAGGGTCGATCCTAAGAAACTGCGTTTCGGTTCAAGAATAGACAACAAAGAGCATCAAAGAGAAACGTACTACACCGTGAAAGAGATTATTTCCCCCGAACTATTGGTCCTAAATAACGGCCTCCGGATAAGGCTAATCGGCGTAAAGGCAAAGGAGGAACAAAACGGGAAAGCCATTCAGTTTTTAAAAGAAAAAACTCGCGGGCAGAAGGTATTTATGCGGTTCGATAATACAAAATATGATGACCGAAATAACCTGCTTTGTTATCTGTATTTGTGGAACAAGACGTTTTTAAATGCCCATCTGATAAAGAGTGGTCTGGTCGAGGTCGATAAGACACTCGATTACAAATACAGGGCAAGATTTTTGTCGATTCATCGTCAAGAGGTCTCTGGGGATGCAGAGGCATGAAAGTAAAACTTAGTTTCAAAGAAATCGAAAAATATCTCAACATAGAAAGCCCTGAATTCCCTAAATATGTGGCTCCACTTATTAACTTGGCAAACCAGTACGCTCAAGGAACCCGGCCGAAGACGGTAGGACAAATGAGCGAGCTTATTCATCAATTCGCCGGGAAGAGTTTGCCGGAATGGGAAGAGTGGTATCTGCAACAGAAGCCGGACGCAATCAAAAATGCCGCGGAGAAGATCGTGAAGAAACTTGAAGAGTTGAAGAACTCCTTGAACAAGATCGACCGCGGTGGTTGAAGAATGGGTTAGAGATTTAGTGATCGTGAAGACTTTTATCGGACTGAGGGTTCAGGAAGCAATATTAAAGAAGGGAGCCGAGTTGAAAAAAACTGGTTACCGACTGGCTTTACCAGGAGAAGAGACCGAGGGTATAGACGGTTACATTGGTGATATTCCGGTCTCTATAAAACCGCATACCTATGCGGCAAAAGCAGGGTTACCTGAGTCGATAAATGCTAAACTCATCTTCTACAAAAAAATTCGCGGCGGGATTGAAGTGGATTACCGAGAAATAATCTAGTCTTACATTGATGATCCGGGCCTTCAAGCCAGCCGGTACATCTCCTTCTGCAGCCGCTTGATTATCCGCTTCTCCAGCCGTGATATGTACGACTGGGAGATTCCTAACAGGTCGGCGACCTCCTTCTGGGTCTTTTCCTCCCCGCTGTCCAGGCCGAAGCGCAGCTCCATGATGATCCGCTCCCGCCCAGTGAGCCGTTCGAGCGCCAGGCGAAGCACCCTCCGGTCAACCTCCTCCTCAAGCCTCTTGGAAGTGACGTCCATCTCCGTGCCCAAAATATCCGAGAGTAGCAGTTCGTTTCCGTCCCAGTCGGTGTTTAATGGCTCGTCAAAGGAGATCTCCTGCCGGATTCTGGCGTGGCGGCGCAGGTGCATCAGGATCTCGTTCTCGATGCAGCGGGACGCGTAGGTTGCAAGTTTGACCTTCCGCTGCGGATTGAAAGTGTTAACCGCTTTGATCAGGCCGATGCTACCGATAGAAACCAAGTCCTCTATGTTAACGCCGGTGCTTTCGTACTTGCGGGCGATGTAGACCACCAGCCGCAGGTTCCGCTCAATCAGGGTGTTGCGGACGGAAAAATCTCCGGCTTCGAGCCTCTCCATCAGGCAGATCTCTTCATTTGCGCTCAGGGGCGGCGGCAGCGTTTCCGGGCCGCCAATGTAAAAACCGGACGGCCGCCGTTTTAACCAGAGGTAGCACCGCAGCAACATAAGCCGAAGCCGCCACTGGATTATTCCGAAAAAGTTCACATCCATCCCTCCCTGAAGATCGTTCAACCTTATCCTGCCAAACCTTTCGGGTCCGTTCTGCGTTCTGCGTTCGACGTTTATAAAAGAACGAGGACGGGCAACCAAATTTCTTACCGACGACCGTTTACAGCAGCGCCTTGATCAAACGCGGGTGAAGGAGGGCGTTGTACTTTGCCTCCGGACTCAGGCGCTGACGGTATATGCCGACCACCACCCGCGAAGTCTTTACAGCCCGCCCCCCGTATATGACCTCGACGGCGTCGGGCTTAAACCCTAAGAGCAGACCGCCTGTTTTGCCGAGCGATCGGTAGGGAATCAGCCTGAGGCGCGTCAGCCACCCCGGGTCTTCAGTCCTACCAGCAATCTTAGCCAAATCCGGCTCCCAGTCTTGCGTCAGGGCCTCGCGCAGCTCAGGCGGCAGAAGATCCTTTACCGCTTCATACTCAACAATAACCACCGGGTCTTTGCTTACTGGATCAGCAAGCTCATTTCCGGTATCAAGCAGGGCTTCCAGCCCTAATTTCTTGGCTCCCAGGTGGATTGTTACGGGGACACGGAAGAAACCTTCCGCTACCCGGCGGCGCAGAATGACGCCCTTTCTCCCTATGACCACAACCGTTGCAAGGGCCACGGCAACTCCCGGCCACAGGCGCCAGTATCCCCCGCCCGTCCCCCCGGCCCTGCCAACGAGGCTGTTGATGCCCAAGACCACACCCCCGACGGCAAAAGAGACCCCATAAAAGACCACCCACATGGTTAAGAACCGCCGCCGGGACTCCACACCGAAAGCCATAAGCACCATTACAGCAGAAATCAGAAACTTTCCGGCGAAGTTATAATAATAGTCACTCTCCGGAAAGAAAACGGCAAAGACGTAAAGGGACCCGATAAACGACGCGGCAAGAAGCCTGAATACACGGTACGGCGCTCCGGCTAACTTGGCCGTAAGGTGCAGTATCGCATAGTTCATCAACATGTTGGTCGCCAGGAGTTCATCTACGTAGACTGTGTACTCGGCCATGTAGACCCGTCCGCGTCCCGAGAAATTTCTTTAACATTATGCCGCCGGCAGGAAGAATATGCTTAAAAGCAAAGCCCCGGCCTCTCTATATTATAGAACATTATAGAACAGCCGGGGCGGAAAACCTGTCAAAATATGGTATCGCTTTTTTGAAAGCCTAAGACTAGTAAAAATCATCACATAAAGAACACAAGGACTCAAGGAAAAATATAAGCGCAAATATGGGCAACAAACCTTTTTGCCCCTGTACTTCCATGACCTTGGGTCAGTAATTTGAAACAAAAGACTTTGTGGCTCTGTGTCTTCGTGTGAGATTCTATCTGCTCGCGCGACGGAGCAAGAACTCCGGGATATCAAGGTCTTCGTGTTGGCTATACGGCTTTATGTCAAGCTCTGTTTTGGCCCTGCTCCGGCGGTCTTCAAAACCGGTGGCGATCACCGTTACCCTTACCTCATCGTTTAAGCCCTCATCGATCACCGCACCGAAGATGATGTTGGCTTCGGGATCGACCACCTGCTGGATTATCTGGGCGGATTCGTTTACCTCAAGCAGCTTCATCGAGGAGTCACCGGTCATGTTCAACAGAACACCGCGCGCCCCCTCAACCGAAGTCTCCAACAAGGGGCTTGAAATCGCCATCTTTGCCGCTTCCGCCGCCCTGTTTTCGCCGCGGGCAACACCGATGCCCATCAGCGCAGAACCCGCATCCTTCATAATGGCACGCACATCAGCAAAATCCAAGTTGATAAGACCGGGCACGGCGATCAGGTCAGAAATGCCCTGTACACCCTGGCGCAAAACATCGTCAGCAATGCGAAAGGCTTCGATCATCGAGGTGTTTTTGTCGATTACCTGAAGGAGCCGGTCGTTAGGAATGGTGATAAGGGTATCGACACACTCGCGCAGCCTGCCTATACCCGTGTCCGCCTGCTCCTGGCGCTTGCGGCCCTCGAAGGAAAAAGGCCGTGTGACAACGCCGACGGTAAGCGCACCCATCTCCTTCGCTATCTCGGCAACAATAGGCGCCCCTCCCGTACCGGTCCCGCCTCCCATACCCGCGGTTACAAAGATCATATCCGCACCTCTGAGACCTGTGGCTATCTCCTCCTTGCTCTCTTCAGCCGCCTTCTCGCCGATTTCAGGGTTACCCCCCGCACCCAGGCCCTTGGTTAACTTCGCACCGATCTGGATCTTATTCTGACTCTGGGACATCGACAGTGCCTGCGCATCGGTGTTAATCGCGATGAACTCTACCCCTCTTAATCCCGCGGCAATCATCCGGTTCACGGCGTTATTCCCGCCGCCGCCCACACCTACAACCTTTATGCCCGCAAACTGGTCCAGATCGAGTTCAACATCGATCACCCATTCGTCCTCCCTTCTTAGGATTAGGTAACCAGGCCAGGGTAAATTTTCATACTCTATCAACTCCTATGATTCCACACCGCGACTAATTTCCCTCTTCCTGAAACGACAAATTTTACTTTTTCAAGAGGCGCCGTCTTATAGCGCCTAAGTTCTGGAACAGGCGGACGCCAAAGGCGACGATTGCCGCTATAGACAACTCGATTCCCAACTGATCTCCCATATAAACCAGGCCGGCAGCCAAGAGGGAATTGGCAAAAAAACCACTGAGAAAAATGGTGTTGTCAAAACGGTCTTCTATTGAGGCACGCACCCCGCCGAAAACCGAGTCCAAGGCGGCCAACATCGCTAACCCCAGATACTTTCCGTACGCTTGCGGGAGAACCAGAGGAACGTTGAGACCCACCGCCACCCCTAAGAAAAGACCGATTCCCGCCATCAAAGCACCGAGCCACACTCCCGATCCCCCCGTAAGTCCATACTCTACCGCCAAGCCCGCCTCTTCAGATAACGGTCTATACCAAATTGCAAATTGCAAAACTACTTATTCTTCGCTGCAACTATCGATTTAGCATTTTCATTTCGTACTTTGCATTTTGCATTGAGCCCAGCACTCAACTCAACGTAGAGGAATGCAAGACAGGCTGACAACTATTTGCTTGAGCGCAAGTTTATCGTAAAGTTGAGTGCTGGCCGTACAACTAAGCCCTAACACCTGCGCCCGGCCCCCGTCATATCACGGCGAAGCCTCTAAGACCGGTTTCGCATACTCATAAACCAAGGGCCTCTTGTAAGCCGGGATTATGACTCTGTTTTCCGTCTCCACCGTAACCTCCATTCCCCAGTCGCGTAACGTCTCTACCAGACCGCCCTTGATCTCCAGGCTGTTCCGCAAAGAGACTGGGTCCCCGATCGCCAGGATTTCATAAGGCGGGGTGATGCGCTGGAGGTTAACGTTGATGTGGGCACCGGCGAGCCGTATCGCCGAAGTGGCAGTCAGCCGCTGCCCGTTAATGCTCAGGGCCTCCGCCTTCGCCGCCCGCAGCTCGTTTACTAATTTCAGGAGGTCCTCATCCCGGATAGCAAAGATTGCGCCCGGAGGCGTTGCGCCCGTGCGGCTCATTAGAGTTACACGGACGCCCGGCCCTGCCACGCGCGTCATTCCGGCCAAAACGGTAGCCTCCTCGATTTGAGTCCTAATCGTCTCCTCGGCTTGGACATAGCCGAGCCGGGCGCGCGCCAATTTTTGCTCCAAATCCCGGGCCTCGGCCTCAAGCCCGGCACGCTCCTGGGTCAAGCTTTTCAGCTCTACGGTCAACTCGTGGGCCCTGTCCCCGGGCACCGTCGGCTCCCCCTGATTAGTCGTCCGGAACAGCAGCACCAGTAAGAGCCCTAATATCAAGCCAACTAAGGCGATAGAGAAATAACGCTGCAGCACCTATTCTTCCTCCAGGTAAGGGTGAGCGTAGGCATACTTCTGACTGCCCTTAAATGCCGGAATCGTTAACTGGTCCATTTTCTTTATGGAAACCTGTATTCCCCAGTACTGTTGGAGCGTATCAACCACCCCGCCCCGCATCCTCAAGGCGCTTTCGAGGTTGTCCGGATCCCCGATCGCCGTTATGCGAAAAGGCGCCGCCAACCGCTTGTTATTTACGAGGATGCTCGGGCCGATGCACCTGACCTCGGTATTTGCAAGCACCCGCTCGTCGTTAATCGCCAGGACCTCCGCCCCGGCAACCCGTAATTCGTTCAACACCCTCAGAATATCCTCATCGTGGATCACGTATAGATTCGGATTCTGTCCGGGCTGCAACGCAACGTTGCTGTCCTCCAAAATCACCTCGACCCCCGGACCGCTGACCACGACGATACCCGCCCCGATCTGGTACCGGTCAAGCTTCTTCTTAAGCGGTTGAAGTCCTGTTTGGGCAGTAGCGGCATCAAGCTCCGCCCGGAGCCCGGCGACGCGTTCTTGCAACAGATCCCGCTCTTTCCGTGCCGCCTCGACCTCCGCCATCAACCGCTGGACCCGCTGGATGGGTACAGTCTGCTGGATCTCACGGTAAGCTCGAAACTGAACCGCGATCATCAGTCCTAAAAAGAGGGCCACCACCAGCACCGTCAAGTGGACCGTCCGCAATATCTTCTGCCTCCGCTTCTGCAAACCTGACCACAGGCCGGTTGGCAACCTTCAGGTCTATATACTCCACCCGCCGATCGCCAAGCGCCCCGAGGATGCGCTGCACCGCCGCACCTTTCTCGGCAACTCTTTCCGGCCTGCCAAAATACAGCTTTATGCCATCGGCGGTATAGGCCTCAACTGTCTGATGGGGAGTTACGTGTATCTCCGATAATTGGGAAATCAGACTCTCGTCCAGTGCAGTCAGCACAGCAACCGCGGTCGCAAAGCCCTTTGTACTGAGCCTTTGGCCGGGGTTGGGTGCCTTCCCCGCCCCGGTCACCACGGGAAGAGGGGCAGAGGCCCGGAATTTCCCTATGCAGACCCCCGTATCGTCCAAACCGTAGAGGCCATCCGCCCCGGAAACGAGGGCTGCCGCCTTCCTTTCGGTCACCTGAATAGCCACCCGCCCCGGGAGGTGCCGCCGCAACCTCGCCTCTTTAATAGCCGGAATCGCTTCCACCCGGGCTGCGGCGTCCTTCAGACTAACCCTAAAGATGTTGTCACCCAAAGGAATCTTAGCAGTACAAATTATTTCCTTCGCCGCAACCGCCTCATTTCCTGCCACGGTAACCTCACTTATGGCAAAAACAGGAGAATTTAACAGCACAAATCCCGCGACAAGCAGAAGCAGGAGAATACAAATACGCTCAACAAGACTGGTTTGGGGTCTATCCACGGCCCGCCGGCCCCTTTCCTTAACTTACTTGTCCACAAATACAGTACGGAAAAGCCGTCTCTTTCAGGAGACGACCCGTTCAATCAATGCTCCTAAGCCCTGGTACTTACGTTCAAGATCTTCGTATCCCCGGTCGATGTGTTCTACATTCTCTATCACCGTGCTGTTTTCGGAAATCAGACCCGCCAGGACCAACGCCGCCCCGGCACGCAGATCAGGCGCGACAACATGCGCTCCGCTTAACTGCCTGACCCCGCGGATAATCACCGAACGTCCTTCAACACGGATGTCCGCCCCCATCCGGGAAAGTTCCCCTGCATGCTTGAAGCGGTTTTCAAACACCGTTTCAGTCACCACACTCGTTCCCTTTGCCACGGTAAGAAAAACGCACATCAGCGGCTGGAGGTCGGTAGGAAAACCGGGATACGGCATGGTGCGGATATCCACCGCCTTTGGCTCTGCCTGGCGCAGGACGCGGATGGCATCACCTTCAATCGCAAATGCCACACCTGCTTCACGGAGTTTGGCCAACAGCGGTCCCACGTGTTCCGGTATAATGTTTTCGACAATCACTTCCTCACCCGCAAGTGCAGCAGCCACCACATGGGTACCGCCTTCAATCCGGTCCGGTATCACGCGATGTCCCATCGGCCCGTGCAGGCTTTTTACCCCGTCGATCCTGATAGTCTGCGTGCCCGCCCCCCGGATCTTGGCTCCCGCCCGGTTAAGAAAGTTCTGCAAATCAACGATCTCCGGTTCCTTGGCCGCGTTTCCGATCACCGTCGTTCCTGAGGCGAATACAGCCGCCATCATCAGGTTCTCCGTCGCACCGACGCTCGGGAAATCAAGGTGGATCTCCGCCCCTGTCAGCTTCCGGGCCTCTGCCATGATATACCCCGAGCGCTCCTTTATTTCTGCCCCTAACAACCGCAGTCCTTTCAAGTGAAGATCGATGGGTCTTGAGCCTATGTTACACCCCCCGGGCTGAGATATCCTTACCCTTCCAAACCGCGCTAAAAGCGGCCCCAAGACCAAACAGGAAGCCCGCATCCGCCGCATCAAATCTTCTGATACTTCTTCCAGCCTGATCTGGGCCGTATCTACCTGTATGCTATCCTTTTTCCAGGTACTCTTCGCCGATAGGTGCTGCAGTACCCCGCACATTACGGCCACGTCTTTAAGTCTTGGCACACCTTCGACAACGGTAGTCCCGTCACACAACAGGCTGGCTGCTAAGATCGGTAAGACAGCGTTCTTAGATCCACTGACTTCGACTCTACCTTGCAAGCGGTTCGGGCCTTTGATGACCAAGCGCATCGAGTCACCCCGCCCCGCTGTCAACTGTAAGATCGCTTGACAAACCTATTCAAACAAAATCCTCGCCAAGCACCTTCACCTCAAGATCCAACCCTACGCCGAACTTCGACCAGACCATCTCCTGCACCCGCCGGATCAGCCGCCACACATCCTGCGCCCCCGCATTCCCTAAGTTTATGATAAAATTGGCGTGCCGCTCGGAAACCATTGCGTCGCCAACCCGAAGCCCTTTAGCCCCGGCAAGTTCGATCAGGCGTCCCGCGGCATCACCCGGCGGGTTCTTAAAGACGCTCCCCGCACTGGGGAACTCCAGCGGTTGGGTGAGGCGTCTTTTCTGCAGGTGCCTCTCGCCCCTGCGCTTTATTTCCAAAGGGTCACCGGGGGTCAGCTTGAGAACCACCTCCACCCCAACCGCTTGAAGTTCCTGCAGCCGGCTCCACCGGTACCGGAAATCTAATTCCTCTCTGTCGAGAATACGCTCCCCACGCGTGTAGTCAATGATTCTGACCGCCTCGACCACATCAGCCATCGACGCCCCGTTTGCCCCGGCGTTCATCGTAACCGCCCCGCCGATGGTAGCCGGAATGCCTACCGAAAACTCAAGCCCCGCCAGCCCGGCCGCTTGTGCGATGGCGGCCACCCGCCCTAATTTCGCCCCGGACTCCGCGACAATCCTTTCCTCCGCGATCCTTACCCGCCCGAGGGCCTCGCCGATCCTGACAACCACCCCCTTGACCCCTCTGTCGCTGACTAACAGGTTTGAACCGTTTCCGATAACCGTCACCGGTAAGCCCTTTTCCTGTACAAAAGCCAAGATCGCTGCCACGTCTTCGCGGGAAGCCGGTTCCACCAAAACCTCCGCCGGCCCCCCGATCCGCCACGTGGTGTAGTTCTTCAGCGGTTCGCCGTAAAGTATCCTCCCCTTTATCCTGCTCGCTACGCTTTCTGGCAATTGCATCCGCTATTCCTCCAGCAGCCTGACAAGCTCCGCACCAACCTTATGAATGTCGCCCGCACCTAAGGTTAGAACGATGTCCCCGGGGCGCACCAATCCCTTCAGGAACAAGGCACCGTTTTCGGCGGGCAGGCGAAGAACCTCGCGCCCGTCATGCCGGGCGACGGCCTCCCTTATCAGATCAGCGGTCACGCCAGGGATGGGTTTCTCCCCGGCACTGTAAATCTCACCGATCGCTACCACGTCCGCGTCGCTGAAGGCCCCTCCGAACTCCCGGTAAAGAATCGCCGTTCGCGAATAGCGGTGCGGCTGGAAAACAGTCACCACCCTTCCCGAGTTGAGCTGCCTTGCAGCCTGGATGGCGGCCATAATCTCGGTCGGATGATGGGCATAATCATCCACCACCCAAACCCCTTTCGCCTTGCCTACCAGCTCAAAGCGCCGTCTTACACCATAAAAAGCCGACAATGCTCGAGCGGCCCTAGCGAACGGAACCCCCAAGTGGCGGCCGACCGCGATTGCACAGGCGGCATTTACAAGGTTGTGCATTCCCGGAATTTGAAGCTTCAGCCATCCCAATGGCTCGCCACGGTAGTACAAGGCAGCCGTGGAGGTTGCCCCTTTAAGACTGACATCCCGAATGCTGTAGTCCGCTTCCGGACTCTTCCCGTAAGTGACAAAAGGCGTCCTGACCTCATGAATGATCCCCCTTAACCGGGGGTCGTCACAGCAGAGGACCGCCACCCTGCCGGGTTGATTCCTGCTTATGAACTCCCGAAATGCTTCGACCAGGGTTTGGAGCGAGCCGTAATAATCCAAGTGG
>DTYU01000270.1 GCA_012961725.1 Desulfotomaculum sp. | reverse complement strand
TATGTTTATAAAAAAAGGAAAGATATTGAAAGAAAAATTATTGAAGTTGAAAATAATAAAGACAAGTTAAATAAAGAAATTTTTAATTTAGAACAAAAAATAAGCTTAAAGGAAAGTGAAAAAGAAGATGTAAACTTATCGGAAGATGAAATAAAAGGCATTGAAAGTGAGATAAAACAATTTACCAATCAAGTTAAAGAGTTGAAAAAAAGCATAGTAGATAATCTTAAAAAACTAAAAAAATATGAAATTTCTTATAACCAAATGCTTGCTCAAGAAAAAGTTTTATCAGGGACGAAAACAGAGGTATCATGATGGTTTTCTTGAAGACGGTGATCGATTGCTTTGACTGGGCAGGTACTGCAAAAACGTACAGTTGATTCTCAGACAATCCGCCAAATGCTCCATCGGCACGCCTCGCATACTCGATTCAAAATACCTCCGCTGGCGGCGGCATTGTGCGCCGTCACGTCTTAGCGTGGCCGCACTTGATTACCTGGGTTCTACTTTAAGCGGTTGCATCATGAACTACAATGTCCTATAGCGGTTTTTTTGTCGATTACTGCTCGGTGAGAAAAAAACGGATCTGCGCAACACATATCACGATACAGGCTCATTATGGAAAATATTCAACGATATTCCGTTTTTCCCCCAGCTACATGCCATTAGTTCCCGCTTGCCGAAATTTAGCGAATCATTTAGAATTAAGAAAAATAGTTGGTCAATATTGGTGGAGATTGGCTATTTATGACACACACTGCCTGAATATAGAATTCCTGTCAGAACTTGGCTAATAACTTTGTTGATGTAAGTGCGGAAGCATCTTCGGCGGCTGCAAGTTCTCGATATGGAGGCGGCGGTTAGAAGTTGGAGATTGGAACTCTTGCAGGAATTCGCAAAGCGAATTCCTGCGTTGTGGGCGCACCGGGATAAAACCTTCTTGTGGGCGAAAGGTTTTCCGGTCTTTAGCGTGAATTGATATACTATCTCGCGTTTCGAGCACATAAAGGAGCTTGTCGGGCGGATCCAGCAGCACTCACAGAAAAGGAGTGATTCCTTGGTCCGAACAGAGAGGAACCGTACTAAAGATTTTGGTCCGGTGGCGATAAACGCGTTTGACCTGCCGGACGCCTGGTTCCAGCTGCTTTACCAGATATTTGACCGCGGACGGGTATATGCGGTGGAGCGGGGGAGCTTTGCCGGCAGCCGGCGGTTAGAGTTCGACTTTATCGTGGTACGGGTAAGCAACCCGGGCAGGCGGCCGCTGGTACCAGATATCCCGCCGGACATCTCCGTGCCTGCGCCGAGTGACGTTGAGTACGCGGAGGAGTATTTCGCCAGGTACCTGATGAGCACGGAGCGGGCCGAAAACGAGCAGTATACATACGGGGAGCGCATCGTCCCCGGGGTGGAGAAGGTGATCGAGATGTACCGCCGGGACGGCTACGGGACGAACCAGGCCTGCATCGAGGTGGGCCGGCCGGAGGACATCGACCTCGAAGACCCGCCCTGCCTCCGCTTGATCGATACCCGCGTCTCCGATGGCAGGCTTCACTTCTACCTGTATTTCCGGAGCTGGGACCTCTGGGGCGGGCTGCCGACCAACTTAGCAGGGCTGCAGTTGGTAAAGGAATATATGGCCGCCGAGCTGGGCGTAGGGGACGGCATGATCACGGCCTGCTCGAAGGGCCTGCACCTGTATGAGTACGCCTGGGAGTGGGCGAGGCAGCGCATCCGCAGGCAGGGGCTTCCATAGGCCGCCGAAAAAAGCACATTGGCGTCAAAGAAAAGCCGGTCTTTTTTGGTTTCACTCCGGCCGGTTAGTTCCCCAGGCTCTGGACGGGCGCAGGGATGCGGCCGCCGCGGGCGATGAAGCCGGCGGGGGAGAAGCGGCTGACGGCCATGACGGGGGCACCGCCGAGGAGGCCGCCGAACTCGACCCTGTCGCCCGGCTTTTTGCCGGGGGCGGGGATGATCCGGACGGCGGTGGTCTTGTGGTTGACCACACCGATGGACGCTTCGTCAGCGATGATGGCCGCGATCGTCTCCGCCGGGGTATCGCCCGGCACGGCGATCATATCGAGACCCACGGAGCAGATGCTCGTCATCGCTTCAAGCTTCTCTAAGGAGAGCGCCCCGGCCGCAACGGCGCGGACCATGCCGGCGTCCTCGCTCACGGGGATGAAGGCCCCGGAGAGGCCGCCGACGTATGCGGAGGCCATGGCGCCTCCTTTTTTCACGGCGTCGTTGAGGAGCGCGAGCGCGGCGGTGGTCCCGGGTCCGCCGCACCGTTCGAGCCCCATGGCCTCGATGATTTCGGCGACGCTGTCGCCGACCGCCGGCGTCGGGGCGAGGGAGAGGTCAACGATGCCGAAGGGCACTCCGAGGCGCCGAGCTGCCTCGCGGCCGACGAACTCGCCCATGCGGGTGATCTTGAAGGCCATCTTTTTAATCTTTTCAGATAGCAGGCCCATATCGGCGTTGCGCGGCATCTTTTCGACCGCGCGCTTCACCACGCCCGGACCGCTCACCCCGACATTTACCACGCACTCCGGCTCACCGACGCCGTGGAATGCCCCGGCCATAAAAGGGTTGTCCTCCGGGGCGTTGGCAAAGACCACCAGCCTGGTGCAGCCGATACCGTCCCTGTCGGCGGTGCGGGCCGCTGTCTCCTTGACGACACGCCCCATCAGTGCCACCGCGTCCATGTTGATGCCGGCCTTGGTGGTGGCGACGTTTACCGCGGCGCACACCCGCTCGGTCTCCGACAAGGCTGCGGGCAAGGATTCAATGAGCAGCCTGTCGCTCCGGGTGACGCCCTTGTGGACGAGCGCGGCAAAGCCGCCGATGAAGTTGACGCCGACAGCAGAGGCCGCATCCTCGAGTGTCCGGGCGAAGCAGGTATAGTCCGTCGCGTCCGACGCTCCGGCTACCAGGGCGACGGGGGTTACGGCGATGCGCTTGTTGACGATGGGGATGCCGTACTCCCGCTGGATGCTCTCGCCGACCTCCACCAGCCGGGCCGCGCAGCGGGTTATCTTATCGTAGGCCTTCCGGCAGGCCGAGAGCGCGTCCGCGTCGGCGCAGTCCATCAGGCTGACCCCCAGGGTTATTGTACGTATATCCAGGTTTTCCTCCTGGATCATCTGGATACTCTCCAAGATTTCGTGAAAGGCAAGCATTTTTCTTTGCTCCTTCTCTCAGGCCGCTAAAGATTTCGAGCCGCTCAGAACCTGCGGCTCAATCAGGGAGCTACCGGAAACGGCCTATGGCCTTGTTCCGGCCTACTGAATTTGGATCTCATATCCGGTGCATGCAAACAAACGCGTCCTCGTGTTGGGCGTCTATCCGGACCCCGAGTTCCCGGCCTGCCTCGGCGAGGCGGTCCTTCAGGGTACCGAGATCCACGGTGCACCGGCTTATATCGGCGATCATGATCATCGCTAAGAACTCCTGGAGGATGGTCTGGCTGACGTCCAGGATATTGGCGTTGTGTTCCGCCAGTACCCCGGCCACGCCTGCGATGATCCCCACCCGGTCGCGCCCTAAAACGGTTACGATGATTCGCTGCGCGTTTTCCACTTTGACCACCCTCAGGCCCGCGCCCCGGCTGGCTTTGTCCCGGCAGGCGACTTCTTCTTGCCGATCTGCTTCAGGTCATACCAGACAGGGCTCGCGTTGCAAATGGAGCTGTAGGCGCCGCTTGTGACGCCGATGATGAGCGCGAGGATGAAGTGCTTGATGGTGCTGCCGCCGAAGAAGTAGAGCGCCACCAGGACGAAGAGAGTCGACACCGACGTGTTGATCGAGCGCGCCATGGTCTGCCAGAGACTTGCATTGATAACATCCTCAAGCGGGCCGGGCACTTTTTTGGTCTTAATATTCTCGCGGATCCGGTCGAAGATGATGATGGTGTCGTTAAGCGAATAACCTAAGACGGTCAAAATCGCCGCTACGAAGGCACTGTCTATCTCTACCTGGAAGATAGAAAAGATGCCGAGCGTAACCAGGCCGTCGTGGATGAGCGCAACTATCGCCGCCACGGCCTGTTTAAACTCAAAGCGAACCGTTATGTAAATCAGTATCAGCACGGAGGCTATAATCAGCGCCAAAATGGCCTTATGCGTCAGCTCCTTGCTGATCACCGGCCCCACCTTTTCACTCCGGAGGAGGGTGACGCCGCCGAGGCGCTTCCCGAGGGCGTCGACGATCTGCTGGCATTCGGTTTCCTCGAGCTCCCTGGTGCGAATAATAAAGGCGGCGGGGCCGCTTTTTTGGATGCGGCTCCTCTCCAGGTCGAAATCGGCGAGCACCCGCCGTACCTCGCGGGTTTCCACGGCGCGCTTGAATTTAAGGTCGAGGAGGCTGCCCGCAGTGAAATCGATCCCTTTATTCAGGCCCTGGGTAAAAAGGGAGATTACCCCCGGGATGATTATCAGGAGTGACAAAAGGTACCAGATCCGCCGTAATCGTATGAAATGTACGCGCAAAGAAAGTTTTTCCTCCTTCCAGGAGACTGCTGCTTCTTTCCGCCTCTTTTCTTTTACGCCCCGAAAAGTCGCGGGTTTCTGACGAGCCCGCTGCCCGCTACCAGGTGCAGAAGCCAGCGTGTCATCGTGAGCGCGGTGAACATACTGACCCCGATACCGATCATCAGGGTGACCGCGAACCCCCTGATCGGGCCGGTGCCGAAGTAGTAAAGGACCAGCGCCGCCAGCACCGTGGTGAGGTTTGCGTCGAAGATCGCGACAAAGGCACGCCTGAAGCCGTCATCGATCCCGGCGCGCAGGGTCTTGCCGGCCCGGAGCTCCTCCTTCAGCCGCTCAAAGATGATGATGTTCGCGTCTACCGCTACCGCCAGGCCGAGGATGAAACCGGCGATGCCCGGGAGCGTCATCGTCACTCTAAAGGCCGTGAAGATAAAGAGCACAAGCAGGGCGTAGATCACCAGGCTGAAGTTGGCGACCAGCCCCGGCACCCTGTAATAGGCGATCATAAAGAGCAGAATTGCCAGCAGCCCGATGGCCCCGGCCTTAAGGGAGTTGTCCAAGGAGTCTTTCCCGAGAGTCGGGCCGACGGTCCGCTTCTCCAAAATCTCGAGCTTGACCGGCAGGGCGCCCGACTGCAGCAGCACCGCTATCCGGTGGGCCTCTTCTAAGGAGCGGTAAGGGCTGATCTGTGCACGGCCGGTTGGTATTTTTTCCTTGACAGTCGGCTCCTGCAGCAGTTCGCCGTCAAGGTAGATGCCGATCTTCCGGCCCACGTTCTCCTCCGTGGCTTTGGCGAACTTCTTTGCCCCTATGGCGTTGAAGGTCAGGTCTACCTGCGGCAGGTTTGTCGCCGGGTCGATCGACTCGCGCGCCTCCTTGAGGTCACGCCCGGTGACGATCACCTCGCCGCCCTCCGTCTTGAACTCTAAGTAGGCGGGCTTAATCAGGGTCCTGACTACCTCCTCCGGGTCCTTCACGCCGGCGATCTCGACGATCACCCGCCGGGAGCCCTGCTGCTGGATGATCGGTTCGGTCACGCCGAAGCGGTTGATGCGCTCCTCGAGGATGCCCAGCACCCGTTTCATCGCCTCGGGCGTGACCTTGGCCGCCGGTGTATCCACCGCCTGGAGCACCACATGCACCCCGCCCTTCAGGTCGAGTCCCAGGCGGACGTGCTTGGTCACCGGGAGCCAGTCGACCTTTACCGGAGGCCTCACAGCGAATAGGACCACTGCTGCAACCACCGCAACGATCAAAGACAGTTTCCAGATATTCGCCCAGCGCACTGAGTTCACCTCTTGTTTACTGTTCAGGCTCCGTCGAATCGGGCGCGACGACGTGCCTCCCCTGCCTGCGGCAGGTAAACGGCGCACCTGCATTCTGCTTACAGGAGCTTCGCCCCGTTTATCATCAGCTCGAAATCGGCCTTTAGAAAGTTTGCCGCCCGGCGGCAGAGTGCCATCCGGGTGAGAAAGATCTCGAAATACTCCATTACCGGGCAGATCTCGATGTCGATCGTCAGTTCGAGCGTGATCACCCGGCGCTCTTCGTTTACCCAGAGGAAGGAGTGCTCCGCGGCGTAGTTCACCCGGTCGTGGATGTCAAAGGCGCCGATATCCGGGTTGCGGACACGGGAGCGGTGGACGTCGGACTTGTCGGCAAGGATCAGCGCCGCCGCTACGTTGTTCACGGGCTGGCCGTAAGTCTCCTCGTGATTGGCGATCGCCGACATGACCGTGGCTATTTCTTCCGGAGGCATGCCCATATCGGTCAGGATGCGGTAGGCAATCACCGCACCGGTTTTCCCGTGGTCGCTGCGGCTGATTACGTTACCGATGTCGTGCAGGTATCCGGCAATCGCCGCAAGCTCTGCTTCCCTTTCCGGAAAGTTCAGGCGCTCGAGGATGTTCCGCGCGATGGTTGCAACAAGGTTGACGTGGCGGAAGCCGTGCTCGGTCATGCCCATTTCGCCAAGATACTGATTGCCTTTCCGGATGAAGGTTTCGACTTCCGGGTTTTTCTTGACGTCCTGGAGGGTAACCAACCCCTGTATCTCCCCCGAAACTAGTTCTTCTTTCGGTGGGCGCGGCGATTTCAGAGGTGGGATGTGCGAGGTTGGAGGTGAGGTGTGTTTGCTGGAATTCGCTTCGCGAATTCCTTCCAGAATTTCACTTCTCGTTTCTCGCTTCTCATTTCTCACTTCTGGCTT
>DTYU01000269.1 GCA_012961725.1 Desulfotomaculum sp. | reverse complement strand
TCCTCACGCGGGTCACCCATGAAGGTCTCTCCATCCGCAAAGAGCACGCGCAGGTAGAGTCGCGGGTACTGGCCGATCTTTGAACGGGTGGCCGCAAGGGGGATGGCGTTAACCATTGCCTCGTCAAGCAGCGCCACGTCAGCCTCGGTAGTGGCCGCCGCCTCGCTGCCCTCCGCACGCTCCAGCATCGCCCGCGCCCGTCTGGAACTCACGACACCGTGAAAGCCTACGAGAGCATAGTAGACCCGGTAGTCCTTCCCAAAGGTCCCGTGACCGGCCGCCTCCCGCGTGGCGAACTGTGAGGTAATAGTCACCGATTCCACGAACTCGGCGCGATTAAGAGAATATCCCCAGGTGAACTGCACCGGGCCCGTCAGATTCACCGCTTCGCCCTCACCTTTCTTGGCACCTTTGATCGGCATTGTCGCCCCGAAGAGCCGGACATCGACCAGTTTTTCCAAGAGGGCAGGGAGGTCGGAGCCGCTTACCTTGTCCTTACCCAGGACCGCCTTCAGCCGGTCCTCCGCCTGGACCACTCCTTCGGCCTTGGTGACGTAGATGGTGTGCCCCTTCTCTTCTATGTAGTCGCGGACGTAACGCTTCAGCCGTACGTCCGAGACCAGACAGCGCTCCCGGTCAGGGTCAAACCGGGGTCGGTTCTCGTCGTCCGGGTCGCCGTTTGGGTTGCACATCTTGGCATCATAGAGGAAGAGAATCTCGCTGTTCTTGTCAATGACACTCATTAGTCAGCGCCTCCTTCATCTTGGCTTGTTTTTTTCTGCTTGCTTCTGTCCCCAGGCCTTGAGCGCCATGCGCGTACCGTAGGCGTAGCCCGAGAGAATGTAGAAGACGTTTTCTTCGGGTGAAAGCGGCCACTGATCGCTGTGGACGCCGGGCCGGTGGGCGTCAAAGAACTTTTTCATCACAGCGAAGAGCCCCTCGTTGTACTTCAGGATGTCATGCTGGCGAAGCTGGTCCATCAGGAGATTAGCCAGCCGCACCGTCTTGGGCCAAGGCATCCCGGCGTAGTTTATCTTTTCGAGTACCGGCTTGCTTTCATAGCCGCGTTTTTCTTGGCTGTACCCCACCTGGTTCATCAGATAGCCCAGCAGAAAGAGCGCCGTCTCCGGACCGCCGTAAGCCATCGTCGCGAGATAGTCCCGCATCTCCTCCGGCAGCGGTTCTGCCGCCAACGACAACGATTCCTTCAAGTTTACCCCTCCTCGCAACAGGTTTTCCTCCGCCAACAGTTTCAGGAAAAGATTCGCCTGCATCACCCGCCGTGTCCACGCCAGTTCTGCATCACCTGCCTTGGGCGGTAGGACGTTGGTGCCGGCATAGTTCCCCGTCTGATAGATCCTGACCAAGGCCACAAACTCCCGGATGAGAAAAAGTCGGTCAAGCGGCTCGGCGGTGAGCAGGGCATGGTAGATATGCAGCAGTTTCTTATACCCCGCTTGCCGTTCGCTTATGGGAATGAGCCGGTAGATGGTGTAAAGATCAAGCCACCACCGGTCATCCCCCAACAGTCCCCTTGCCTTGTCGTTCAGCCGGTGGCTCTCGCGCAAGAGCGTGGTTATCCGGCTGGGGGAGACGTCCTTGATCAGAAGCAGCACCCGGAATTCGCTCTTGCTTTTCTGGTAAAAAACGAAGTTCAAGAGGGCGATGTTCTCGTAAGGCACATCCTCTAACAACTCTTTAAGCTCATCCTCGAAGCGTTCGAGTCCGGTCAGGGTCCGTATCCAACCAGAGATATCGGTTAGCGCGCCTACCCGGGTTTTGAGCCTTTCCGCCCAGTCCTCAAGATCCCTCCGGGAAAGATCCGGCTCCCGCAGGAATGCCGGCAAAACGAGGAAAGGCAGCCGCCCCACATTAAGGCTAAGCTTCTCCTGAACGAACCGCTCCGCCACCATTAGTCCCCGGAAACAATCCCGGCAGGCCTGAAAATTACGCGCAAACCCCTCTTCCGTTACGCCAGAGGCGGCGCCGATCTTGTCGGTGATGTAATACTTGAGGAAGTCGAGCTGGACGAAATTGTAGGTTACCGGCCGGTCCTGAGCACCGCAGATCGAGCATACGCCAGTCTCGCCCTCGGCCACCGCTGCCTCCTTGCTACGGAGAAGGATGAGGTCGTAGTCCTGATCAGCAACCAAAGACTCGCCCCCATACAGCACCGTCCAGAGTGCCGCCTCTTGGGCCTTCAGGCCGAGCTGCCCGAGCGCCCATTTCTCGATGGCCTTGGTCGCTGCTTTAGTCACCTCCTTTACCCGCTCCCCAAGCTTCTTGTCTGCGTGCTCCTCCCAGGCTTCACCCAGCACATCCGCAGTTGTCACCCCCAGCCGCTGCGGGTCAAGTACCAGGCTACCGTCCGGGAGCTTGCGAAAGAAAGTGTCGCTGAGCGCTGAAAGCCGCTGGTAGAGGCTGCCGCCCGCAAGCCCGGCCTCCTGAAGCCGGGCCAAAAGGTTCCGCGGCGCCTGCCCGACCAGGTACCTCAGTTGGTCGGTGGTCAGGTAGATCTGCGGCCGGTTACCGACCGCGTTCCCTACCCAGCGGTAGCGAGCCAGCGCGCGGTCATCGATCTCCTGTAGCTCCACCGCCAGTGCCGGCTGCGCGCCGCCCGTTTGAAAATTCAGCTTAACGAGGTAAACGGTCTCGATCTTCGGCGGCTTTTTGACCTGCTTGATCAAGTCTTTCACCGGATCATTCCCACTCCCTAACGTACGCCCGATTAAGGCTATCGCCTCCAGCATAAAAATCACCTCCTTTGTCCGGGTATTAGTTACTATTGAAAGCCTCTCTTACGAGCCTACAGGATTCTGTTTGCTGCGGCGAGAGCAGAAGTTAATCTAATAAGTAGTAGACGCGTACTAACACAGAGTCAGCGGAAAGCATCCACGTCAAAACCAACTTTTCCCTTAGCGCAGTTGGCAGCACCAAGTGTTTAGCTCAAGGGCAGAGTGCTTAGCTGCTCAACAATCTCCTCTATTCGCCGGCTGATTCCTTCCGCCGCTTGTGCCCCTTCTTTACTCATCCCGCAGTGAGCAACATTGTTGCGCAGTTGCGCGACCGAATCCCAAAGCTTGCTCACCTTTTCGCTCTCGGGTAGTTCCTCAAACCATTCCGGCACTCGTACTTCTTCACCTTTTCCCCTTTTAAC
>DTYU01000268.1 GCA_012961725.1 Desulfotomaculum sp. | reverse complement strand
TCAACGGACAACCATATATAGGCACAATTGATGAAATAGTAGGAAAGTTAAAAAATGCAGGATTACCCAATATAGATTTTAGAGAGGTGACCGACTATCAGCCTCCGGCTCGAAGAACTCAGCGCCGTCATCAGGCGGCAAATCGAGCAGTTCGAAACCGTTGCGGAGATTAGTGAAGTGGGTACGGTCCTGCACGTGGGGGACGGGGTGGCCCACATTTACGGCATGCAAAGGACCCTGCTCGGCGAATTGGTGGAGTTCCCTGACGGAGTGTTGGGAATCGCCCTGAATCTCGAAGAGGAAACGGTGGGATGCGTGATCCTCGGGCCCTTTCACCATATTCACGAGGGGGATCAGGTCACCCGGACCGGCAGGGTCGCTGCGGTGCCGGTAGGCAGTCAACTTTTAGGCCGGGTGCTCAACCCTCTCGGCATGCCTCTCGACGGCCTGGGAGGCGCGGACGCGGAAGGTTACCGCCCGATCGAGCGGTACGCTCCCGGGGTTAGCGCCCGTGCTCCCGTGAAACGGCCGCTCATGACCGGAATCAAGGCCGTAGACTCCATGATACCGATCGGCCGCGGCCAGCGACAGTTGATTCTTGGCGACCGCCAGACCGGCAAGACCGCGATCGCCATAGACGCCATTTTGAACCAGCGGGACCAAGGCGTGGTCTGCGTTTATGCGGCCATCGGCCAGAAGGCCGCCTCAGTAGCCAGGGTCGTCCAGAAACTGCGTGAGCACAAGGCCCTGGACTACACGGTGGTCATCGCCGCAACCGCCGCCGAACCCGCCCCGCTCCTGTTCATCGCCCCGTACGCTGCAACCGCCGTGGCCGAGGAGTTCATGGAGCGTGGGGGTGATGTCCTGGTCGTCTACGACGACCTTTCCCGCCACGCCGTCGCTTACCGCGAGATCTCCCTCCTGCTCCGGCGGCCGCCGGGGCGGGAGGCTTTTCCGGGGGACATCTTCTACCTGCACTCCCGGCTGTTGGAACGGGCGGCCCAGTTAAATGGCGAGCACGGCGGGGGCTCCATGACCGCGTTCCCGATAGTGGAGACCCGGCAGGGAGACATCTCGGCGTACATCCCGACCAACGCGATCTCCATAACCGACGGCCAGATATACTTGGAGCCCGAACTGTTTTACGCCGGCATCCGCCCGGCGATCAATGTGGGGCTCTCTGTCTCCCGCGTAGGCGGCGCGGCGCAGACCAAGGCCATGCGGCAGGTGGCGGGCAGGCTGCGGCTTGATCTGGCCCGTTATCACGAACTCAAGGCCTTTGCCCACTTCGGCACCGAGCTTGACCGCAGGACCCGCGCCCGGCTGGTGCGCGGCGCCCGCCTGGTGGAGCTTCTGAAGCAGCGGCAATACCGCCCTTATCCTTTGGAAGATATGGTTATCTCCCTGTATGCCGGCGTAAACGGATATCTCGACGGAATCCCGCCCGACTCAGTCAAGAAGTTCGAGGCGGAACTGCTCAACCTGATCAGGCATGAATACACGTCACTGGCAGAACGGATCAGACAAAACGCTGAGCTAATGGAGGAAGATGAACAACTGGTGCGGCAAGTGCTGGCACAGTTCTTGAAACGCTTCAAGATTGAACACGGCTTGGAAACCGTTGAAGAGCAACCTCTGGGTGAAAAGCATGCGTGATCTCCGTGGCCAGATCCGCGGCGTCCGCAGCATCCGGCAGGTCACCCGGGCGATGAAGGCCGTCTCAATGGCCAAGGCCGCGCGGGCACAGGCCGCCGTTCAGGCGGCGCGACCTTACGACCGCATGCTGCGCGAGGTCCTTGGGCGAATCGCAGGCGCCGCGCACCGGGTGCGCCACCCCCTGCTTGAAATCAGAGAAGTACGCAGGGCCTGTTTCGTCGTTGTTACTGCCGACAAGGGCCTGTCGGGCGGTTTTGACGTTCCCGTCTTGCACTATGCGGTGCGCAAAGCCGAGGCCTTCCCTCAAGCGGTCTTCGTAGCGGTCGGCAGGAAAGCGGTGAGCTATCTGACCTTCAGGGGCTTGGCGCTGGCGGGCAGTTTTGTTGACTTAGATGAGGACGTGCATATAAAAGACGCCCGCTC
Organism: Desulfotomaculum sp.; assembly: GCA_012961725.1. Classification (GTDB taxonomy): domain Bacteria; phylum Bacillota; class Desulfotomaculia; order Desulfotomaculales; family Ammonificaceae; genus DTYU01. The sequence goes on along the minus strand of DTYU01000268.1, from coordinate 98 downwards.
GATTGCACACCACGTAATCAGCGGGTACGAGCGGGGCGAGTTCGACCGGGTGGAGCTGATTCACGCTGAATTTGTCAACTTCTTCGAACACCGTACCG
>DTYU01000267.1 GCA_012961725.1 Desulfotomaculum sp. | reverse complement strand
GATCTGGCTGGCGAACCCGAAGCCTTCCCGCAGTGCGAGGACCGCCATCCCATGCTCGCCAACCCCGCCGTTTATGAGAATCTTATCCCCCGGTTCAATCCGGGCGTACCCCAAATCCGCCCCGTCCGGGATCATACCGACCCCGGTGGTGTTTATAAATATCCGGTCCAAGTTTCCCCGCCCGACCACTTTGGTATCGCCGCCGATTATCTCAACTCCGGCCTCCGCGCACGCGGCAGCCATCGAGGCCACAATCCGCTCGAGCTCGGCCAGCGGCAGCCCTTCCTCAACAAGAAAAGAGGCCGTAAGATAGAGCGGCTTGGCACCGGCTACCGCCAAGTCGTTTACCGTGCCGCAGACCGCAAGCTTCCCGATGTCCCCGCCAGGAAAAAAGAGCGGGCTTACCACGAAAGAGTCGGTGCTTACCGCCAGACGCCCTCCTTCTATGTTGAAGGCTGCAGCGTCGGTCAGCCCCTTCAGCGTCTGATTACGGAAATACCGGAGGAAAAGGTCGGTAATGAGCCTGTGGGTGAGCGCTCCCCCGTCCCCGTGCGCCAAAAGTACTACGTCATTCTCAGGCATACGACGCCTCCTTCTATTCCACCCCGCGCTCAAACTGGTAATAGGCGGCGCAAGCCCCCTCCGAAGAGACCATACACGGCCCTACCGGCTGTGTGGGCTGGCACACCTTTGCAAAAAGACGGCAGTCCCGCGGGGTCAGCTTCCCTTTTAGGATCTCGCCGCAGGCACAGCCGGCGGGAATATGGGGCCTTATCTCCGGCAGCGCAAAACGCTCGCAAGCATCGAATTCCTTGAAATCGGCCCCGAGACACATCCCGCTTTGCGGAACAACGCCCAGGCCCCGCCAGGAAGCATCACAAACGTCAAAGACGTCCGCCATCTGCTGTTGCGCTATCCTGTTCCCTTCTTCACGCACCACGCGGGTATAACCGTTTAGGACGGCCGGCTCGTCCTTGACCATCATCTTCAGGATCAATCTGACGGCGTCAAGGATGTCGTTCGGTTCGAAACCGGCTATCACCGAAGGCAGGCGGTATTCCTCCAAGAACGAATAAGCCGTGCGCCCGATGACGATGCTGACGTGCCCGGGTAAGATAAAGCCGTCGATCCTTAGTTCGGGATCGCTTAAAAGCGCTTCCATCGCCGGGGGTACCAGCTTGTGACTGGCAAAAACGGTAAAGTTTTGCAAGTTTCGCGCCTTGGCCTCCTTTATGCTCAACGCCACCGCCGGCGCGGTCGTCTCAAACCCCACACCCAAAAAAACCACCTGTCTTTCCGGCCGTTCTGCTGCATAGTATACCGCATCGCGCGACGAGTAGAAAATTCGTACGTCGGCCCCTTCGGCCCGCTCCCGCTCGAGCGAGGAACCGCTTCCCGGCACCCGGACCATATCGCCGAAGGTTCCGACGGTAACACCGGGCAGACGGGCAAAGGCCACCATCCGGTCGACGTCGGCGTAGTCCGTTACACAGACCGGGCAGCCCGGCCCGCTCCGGAGGTCGATATAATCGCCTAACAGACTCCGCAAGCCGGCCCGCGAAATGGCCGCGGTATGCGTCCCGCAAACCTCCATTAAAATCGCGCGCCGCCCGAGGAGTTCGGCAACCCGGGCGGCGAGGGTGCGGACTTCTCTAATCAGCACCCGTGCTATCTCGGGATCCCGGAATTTCGCCAACTCCCTCATGAGCCAGCAACTCCTCCCATAACTTGATCCGTTCCCGGGCCTCTTCCATATCCACTTTTTCGATGGCGTAACCGGTATGCACGATCACATACTCGCCGGGGTTCACGTCACCGACTAAGAAGGTGCTGATCCGCTGCTTGATTCCAAAGGTCTCAATGACCGCTGCATGCTCTTCCGGCGTCACCTCAACGACCGCGCCCGGAATCCCTAAACACATTCTTTGCACCTCCTATATGTTATAACCGCCTGCCCCAAAGATAAACCCCCGTCGTTCGCAGGCACCTGCCGGTGGAAGAGCACCTCAAAACCCTCCCGCGCCAAATCCTCTTTGCCGACCTCGAACAGGTACCGGTTCTGCCAGGTACCGCCGCTGAGCGCCACAGTTTTTAAGCCGGTTTCGGACGAAACCCGCTTGACCGCATCGACAACAACGGCAAGAACCGTGTTGTGAAAACGGGTGCTGATGACCGCCCGGTCCACCCCGTTTTGCAGGTCCTCCAACACCCCGGTGATGATGCCTGCCGGAGAGATCACCTCGCCCTCGAAAGAGTAAGGGTAGGGAGGCAGTTTCTTGCCCTCCGCCGGCTCAAGGACGATCTCGCCGAGCTCAATCGCCGGCTGTCCCTCATACGTAGCCTCCCGGCAGACGCCCAACATCGCAGAGACCGCATCGAAGAGCCGTCCGGCACCGCAGGAGAGGGGGGAGTTGAAGCGTCTCTTCACCAAATACTGAACAACCTCCAGCTCCCGCTCCATCCCCCTGAACAGCCTCATCGCCGCCTGCATCCCGTCCTCCCCAAGGAAGCTCAGCAGGTAGGATACCGCCACCCGCCACGGCTGCCTGATGCCCTGCTCCCCGCCGGGCAGCGGCGTGTACGCGAGGTGGTAATGCCGCACAAAATCCCGGTAGTCCCCGGTAAGTATTTCAAAACCCCACAGGTTGGTATCCTCTCCGTAACCGGTACCGTCTAAGATCACGCCTATGGCCGCTGAGTCAACACCGTTATCCGCCAAGCAGGAGGCCAAGTGGGCATGGTGGTGCTGGATGCCGAAGCTGAGCCGCGCAGGCAGACTTTCCGCAATCCGGGAAGACCGGTACCCGGGATGGAGGTCATAGCCCACCACCTCCGGTTCGACTCCCAACAGACGCTGGAAATTGACCAGACTGGAGAAAAGGTTTTCCTCCCCCTCTAAGCTCTCCAATTCCCCGATATGCTGGCTCAGAAACGCCTGCCCCTTCTTCAGCAGACAAAAGGTGTTCTTCATTTCGCCGCCGATACCCAAGACCACCGGCCCGTTGCCTGTCGGGACAATCAGGGGCCTCGGTACGTAGCCGCGCGACCGACGGAGAAGCTGTACCTCGCCGGCCGTGACCGTCGCCAGCGAATCGTCACACCGGTTCACTATCGGCCGGTTATGCAGCAGATAGTAATCAGGAATACCGCCGAGTTCCTGGTACACCCGCTCGTTATCCTTGCAAAGCGGCAGGTCGCTGTAGTTGCCGCTCGTCATCACCAGGATGCCAAACGGTCCCTCAAAGAGCAAAAGATGCAGCGGCGTGTAAGGGAGCATGACCCCCAGCGTTTTCAGCCCCGGCGCCACCTCTTCGGGAAGCGCCGCTTCCGGCCGGCGCCTTAGAATCACGATGGGCGCCTGAAGCGAACTAAGGAGCTCCGCTTCCGCCTCGCTGACAAAACAGTATCGCTTCACCGAAGCCAAATCTCGGCACATCACCGCAAAGGGCTTATGGCTGCGCCCCTTACGCTGCCGTAAGACTTTCAGCGTCTGCCGGTTCAAGGCATCACAGCAGAGATGAAACCCCCCCAGGCCCTTCAGCGCCAAAATCTTCCCCTCACCCAGGATGCGCCAGCAGTTCTCCCGCCAGTCCCCCGGCACGGGCCTGCCGTCAGCGTCCTGCAACTGTACCTGCGGCCCGCAGACGGGGCAGGCGACCGGTTGCGCATGGAAACGTCTGTCCGCAGGGTCTTCATACTCCCGCGCACAATCCGGGCACATTGCAAAGCCGGCCATCGAGGTCTTCTTCCGGTCGTACGGCACTTCGGTAACGATGGTGAATCGCGGCCCGCAGTTGGTACAGTTGGTGAAGGGGTAATGGTAGTGCCTGTCCCGCGGGTCGAGACTCTCCCGGGCGCAATCCGGACAAAGCGCAACGTCAGGCGGAACCAGCGCCTCCTTCTCCTTTTCCTCCGCACTGTGACCTATTTCAAAGCGGCTATATCCAGCAGGGACCAGTTCTTCCCGGTTGATTGACACGATCCGCGCCAGCCGCGGCGGCCGCGTCTCAAGCGCCTCAAGCAGCCTCTCTACCTTGAGCGGCTCTCCCTCGGCCTCTACAACCACCCCCCGGGCGTCGTTCAAAACAAAGCCGGTAAGACCGAGCGAACGCGCAAGATTGTACACGAAGGGCCTGAAACCCACCCCTTGAACGGTTCCCTTAACGGTTATTCGGCAGCGGACCTTGCCGCCCGCTTCCGCAGAATCAGTCCTTCCAGCCATCCGCACCATTCTTCTATCCCATCCCCGTGCTTCGCTGAAACAAGAAGGATTCTTATCCCGGGATTTACTGCCCTCAACTCATTCTTCACCGCTTCAAGATCGAAGTCGGTATACGGCAGGAGGTCGGACTTGTTGATCACCACCGCACTTGCCTGCCGAAAGACCAGCGGGTACTTCGCAGGTTTGTCCCCGCCTTCAGTAACACTCAACACCGCTACCTTCACGTCCTCACCCAAATCGAACTCGGCGGGGCAAACCAGGTTGCCCACATTCTCGATAAAAAGCAGGTCATAAGGGCCTTGGTCCAACTCCTCCAGCGCGCGTGCAACCATCGGCGCATCAAGGTGGCAGACACCGGCGGTATTTATCTGCACAACGGCAACCCCCTGCCGGGCAATCCGCTCGGCATCCCGGGTGGTATAGATATCCCCTTCGATTACACCCATCTTGTACTTTCCCTGCAGCCGCCCGAGCGTCTGTTCGAGAAGCGCGGTCTTGCCCGCGCCCGGCGAACTGACCAAGTTGACCACAAAAGTCCCGGCCGCTTCAAGGCGGTTCCTATTCTCCCGCACCACCTGCTCGTTAGCCTTCAGAAGGCGCTGTCCCATTACGACCTTCAGCATCGCCATCTGCTCCGTTTGCGGGGTGTTCACCTGGAAAAAGGAGGGGCTCGATACCTGAAAAGTGTGGCCTAGGAGCATTTCCTGGTAGTGTTTTTG
>DTYU01000266.1 GCA_012961725.1 Desulfotomaculum sp. | reverse complement strand
GGCGACGTGCAGATCCGCCTGGAGTGCGGCGGCCACCGTGAGCAGGGTGTGGTTGATGGTGCCGAGTCCGGGACGGGCGGTGATCAGCAGCGGAAGGCCTAAGTCACGTACCATGTCGGCGACCATGTAGTTGGGGTTGACCGGGACCAGCAGGCCGCCGGCTCCCTCGACGATAACGGCGTCATAGCGCCTGTCTAAGTAGTTGAAGCACTCCACTATGTTCGGTGATTTTACCGGTCTTTTCGACAGAATTGCCGCTAAGTGGGGCGAGACGGGCTGCTCGTAACGGTAAGGGCAGAGCATCTCGATGGGCTCGTCCTCCAGCCCAAAGAGAGTTGCCACGAGTTTGGCGTCCGCCGGGATGAGTTCGTCCCCGGCCTTGGCCGCACCTGTTTCCACCGGTTTTAGGTAGCCGACGGTGAGTCCCGCTTCCTGGTAGATCAGCCCTAACAGCGCGCTCACCACGGTCTTGCCGACGCCGGTATCCGTACCGGTGATAAAGATTGAAGGCAGGTTCGGTTTCGCTTTAGCTTTAGCTGCTTGTTTTTCGGTCAAAGATTAAGCCTCCTCGAAAATAAATCAACCGCCAAGACGCCAAAAAATTTTGGGGACACCATACTAAATTATTAACTTATCAGCTCCGACCTCCAACCATTGGGGAGGTGGGCATCATTATAACCATCTTTCCGCTGTGCTCAGGCACAAACATTATGAAAACTTTTTTACATGTATGGCGTGAACGTTCCCATAAGGAACCCCTTATGTTACTGCTTGTCCTAAAACATCCTTTAGCGCCTCTAAGAAGCCGTCAATCTCCGCCGCGGTGTGCGCCGCGCTTACTGTTATCCTGAGGCGCGCGGTCCCGGCCGGTACCGCGGGGGGCCTCACTGCCGGCACGTAATAGCCGTGCATCAGGAGACGCTCCGAGGCGTCGGCCGCCCGTTCCGGAGGGCCGAGGATAAGCGGTATTATCGCCGAGGTTTTGGGTACGGTATAACCTAAAGCGGCAAGCCCCGCGTGCAGGCGGTCAACATTTTGCCACAGACGGTCGACGAGCGCCGGTTCCTCCTCAAGAACCTCCAGGGCGGCCAGCGCAGCAGCGATCGAGGCGGGCGGCAGTGCCGTCGTAAAGATAAAGGGGCGGGCGCAGTTCAAGATGTATTCGATTAAGAGAGCAGAGCCTGCAACGAACCCGCCTAAGGAACCCAGCGCCTTTGAGAGCGTACCGGTCAAGACGAGCTTTTCTGCCGGTACGCCCTGGGCGGCCAGCGTGCCCCGGCCTCCCGGGCCGAGTACCCCTGTCCCGTGGGCGTCATCCACAATGAAGATGAGGGTGTTTTTTTCAGCGAGCTCATAGAGCTCCATTAGCGGGGCGGAATCGCCGTCCATCGAAAAAACTCCCTCGGTGACGAGAAAACGCCTGCGGCCTGGATGCAGCGTAAGCAGCCGCCGCAACGAGTCGGGGTCGTTATGGCGGAAGCGCACAAGCCTTGCGCCGCTCAACAAGCAGCCATCGAGCAGGGAGGCGTGGCAAAGCCGGTCGCAGAAGAGAACGTCCTCCCGGCCCGCAAGGGCGCTGATGACCGCAATGTTGACCGTGTAGCCCGAAGGGAAAACGAGGGCGCGGGGACACCCCTTGAACCGGGCAACCGCCTCTTCCAAGGCCTGGTACAAAGGTGTATGGCCGCTTATCAGGCGCGCCGCGCCGCTACCGGTGCCGTAGGCCTGCAGTGCCTCCTGGACCCTGGCGAGCACACGGGGGTGGTGGGTAAGGCCGAGGTAGTTGTTCGTGCAGAAGAGAACCACCTCCCGCCCATTGTGCAGTGCGCGGGTCGCCCCGAGCGGCGTCAGGAGGCGCAGGGAACGTTTCAGACCGGCCTTTTCGATCTGCTGGAGGGTTTCGCTCAGAAATTGCACCTTTTGGCAGCCTCGCTTATCTAATGTCAACCTCGGGAGTGGCTCCTGGTAAACAATATTAGACCAGCCGGGAACGGCTGTCAAGGCACGCGGCAGGAAAATCCAATCGGGTGACGAAGTAGAGGGGACAGGAGAAAGAGGGCAGGAGACAAAACTCAGGAGGCGGAGTACAAGAGTTGTTGATGACGACCAGTCGCCGCCGAGGGTAAAACTGTTTACGTTAAAAATTTAGTATGGTGTCCCCGAAATTTTAAAAAGGAGGTGCCCTGTGGCCCGAAAAAGGAAGCGTGAAATCGCCCTTGAGAAGGCTGAGCTCAAGAGGGACGTAAAGGCCGAACTGATCGGTTTGAGCCTCGTTGCCCTTGCCGCTCTTGGTCTGGTCAGCCTGGCCAGTGATTCCGCCGGTGCGGTGGGAGAAGTTGTCCGCCGGTCCCTCTCGACTCTTGCCGGCGAAGCGCGGTTCCTGATCCCTGTGACAGTAGGTGTGCTCGGTGTGATCTTAGCCAGGGGCGGCCGGCGGGAAGAAGAGTTCCGGCTCAGGGTATACGGCGGCGCCGGTCTTGTCCTGGTGGCCGTGGTGCTCCTCGATCTATGGCTGCTCCCGCGGGAAACCACTTTCCGGGAAGCGATGGCCAACGGGCTGGCAGGCGACGGCGGCGGAGTACTGGGAGCCTTTTTGGGTTTCATCCTGCGTCGCGCCTTCGGGATTGCCGGGACATACGTGATTCTTGGAAGCGCTGCCCTTGCCTGCTTGGCTTTGGCCACCACTCTTTCCCCGGGAGAGCTGACCAAAGGGGTGGGAAGGAGGCTTTCCCGGTTCATACGGAGGCTTAGACAGTTCGTAAGCGGCTTTATCTTTACGGAAGTAAAAGAAGAAGAAGAAAAAACGCCCCCGTCGCCGGTGATTATCGATGAGATAGAGCCGGTACCGGTAAAGACGGAAGAGCCGCAATCGGCGCAGGCGCCGCCCAGCGCTCAGAGCCCAGAATCCTTGGCTCCTGAGCCGCAGGCGGTCCCCGAAGGGAAAGCCTCCTTTAGGGCCAGTCAGATCTCCTTAGAGGAGGTCATTACCTACCAGCCGCCACCCATAACCCTGCTGTCACGCGTCCCGAAGCCGCGCAGCACCGGCGGAACGCGTGACATCACGGGGAATATCAAGATCCTCGAAGAGACCCTGACAAGTTTCGGTGTCAAGGCCAAGGTGATACAGGTGTCCCGCGGGCCGACAGTAACGCGCTATGAGGTTCAACCCGCCCCCGGGGTGAAGGTGAGCCGCATTATGAGTTTAGCGGACGATATCGCGCTGGCGATGGCCGCACCCCATGTGCGTATTGAGGCGCCGATTCCGGGGAAGGCGGCGCTCGGCATTGAGGTACCGAACAAGGAGATTCATTTAGTTCACCTCCGGGAACTCCTTGAGAGCAAGGAGTTTATCCAGTCGCCTTCGCCGCTCACTGTGGCTTTGGGCAGGGGTATAGCTGGACAGGCGGTGGTAACGGACCTGGCGCAAACGCCCCACCTCCTGATTGCCGGTGCTACCGGGGCGGGCAAAAGCGTTTGCCTGAATACGCTGATTGTCAGCATTTTGTTCAAGTCTGGGCCGGACACGGTAAAGTTTGTGCTGATAGACCCGAAGGTGGTGGAACTGACCACCTTCAACCAGATCCCTCACTTAGCCTGTCCGGTGGTCACCGACGCCAAAAAGGCTGCGGCCACCCTGCGGTGGCTGGTAAAAGAGATGGAGCGCCGCTACGAGGCCCTTGCGGCTGCCGGGGTCCGGGACATCACCCGGTACAACAGCGTATTGAAATTAGGGGACGAAAAGGGAGGACGGCTGCCATATATTATTGTAGTGATAGACGAGTTGGCCGACCTGATGATGGTGGCGCCGGTAGACGTGGAGGACGCCATCTGCCGGCTGGCACAGATGGCGCGCGCCGCGGGGATCCATCTCGTAGTCGCGACTCAGCGGCCTTCGGTGGACGTAATTACCGGGCTCATCAAGGCCAATATTCCGTCACGGATATCGTTTGCGGTTTCATCCCAGGTCGATTCCCGCACCATCTTGGATATCGCGGGTGCCGAGAAATTAGTGGGCCGGGGCGATATGCTTTTCTTCCCGGTCGGTAGTACCAAACCCGTCCGGCTACAGGGGGCTTACCTTTCCGACCGAGAGGTGGAGGCGGTGGTTGAGTATCTCAAGAAGGAGGTGTCTGCTCCTCCCGCGCAAGAGGAGATCACTGTGGAGGTTCCGGAGCAGGAGGAACTGCACGAAGACGACGAGCTGTTTCCTCAGGCGGTGGAAGTCCTTCTCCGGGCCGGGCACGCCTCGATCTCGCTGCTGCAGCGGCGTTTGAAGATCGGCTACGCGCGGGCGGCGCGGCTGATCGACATAATGGAGCGCCGCGGCATAGTCGGGCCCTTTGAGGGGAGTAAACCGCGTGCCCTGCTGATGACCCTCGAACAGTATCACGCGACCTTTGAACGTCGAAAATAGGCGGTTTTATGGGAATATTGACTATGTGTTAATGCTTGTGGTATAATAACTAGCAAACGTACCGTAACGCGTCCGGTTTTATCTGAGACGGGGGTGATTAAATGGGAATCGGCGAACAGCTTTCCCACACCCGCAAGGCCAAGGGAATCAGCCTCGAGACGGCTGAAGAAGCAACAAAGATCCGCGCCAAGTTTTTGCGGGCGCTGGAGAATGAGGAGTTCAATGTACTGCCGGGGCGCGTCTATGCCAAGGCCTTTCTCCGCTCGTATGCACGTTACCTGGAATTGGATGACGCGCAGCTCGTCTGTGAATTTGACCGACTATATGCGGAAAAACCGCAACCAGAAAAGAAACAACGCTTTGAAATGCCCCGTTCCTTCAACTGGGGACGTTATCTCAACTTATTTGCGGTGGTGGCGGTGATTGGGCTGCTCGTTGCTTTCAATGCGGTGTACGGCAAGGTCATAGGCGGTCAGGTCGAGGGTAAACCGTCGCTACAAGTGGATACGGCCGATCAGCAACCGGACAATCCCCCGGTCACGGTTAGCGAAAATACCGATCAGGCCAATCAGGCTGAAGAGGCCGATTCTTCTCCGGAAGAAAACGCCCGACAGGATCAGGGGCTGAGTGTCAGGTTGAACGTTACCAGAGACACCTGCTGGATGCGGGTAGTGACGGACGGTACGGTGGCGTTCGAGGGTGAGCTTCAGGCTGGTGAAGAGCGCAGCTTCCAGGCGCAAAGCGCCATTCAGCTCCGATTGGGAAACGCAGGGGCGGTTGAGGTCTCCTGTAACGGGCAGAGCTTCGGTTACTTAGGCGGCGCCGGCCAGGTGGTAACCAGGGAGTTTACGGCAGAGCAAGGCTGATAGCAATCGTCGGTCGTCGGCGACAGGGGTAGGAATTCGCGGAGCGAATTCCTATTAAGTGATATCGGTTCGGTATACTTTGGCGGGAATTCGCATGGCGAATTCCTCTTAATTTTCGGGGAACGGAGATGGGCCCCTCACGCTTTTTTCGTTAATAATTTAGTATGGTGTCCCCGTAATTTTGGGAGGGCAGAGTTGGTTTACGTCAGCGCGATCAGCTTAGGCTGTGCCAAGAACCGGGTTGATACCGAGGTAATGCTCGGGCTGTTGGGATCGGCGGGCTATGCCATTACGTCCGACCCGGGGGCGGCGGACGTAATGTTGATTAACACCTGTGCTTTCATCACACCGGCGCGGCGGGAATCAGTGAACGCCATACTCGAGGCGGTCCGGTATAAGGATGAAGGATGCCTGCGGGCGCTGGTGGTGGCCGGTTGCTTAGCCGAACGGTACGGCACCGGGCTGCTCAGGGAGATGCCCGAGATAGACGCGCTGCTCGGGACCGGGAAGGTAGGCGCGGTTGCCGCGGCAGTAGAGGACGCACTTGCAGGGAAAAGGCCTGTCCTGCTCGGTGAACCCGGTTTTCTGTACTCCGGTGAGCCGCGGCTCTTGACCACCCCTCCGTATACAGCCTACCTGAAGATCGCTGAAGGTTGCAGCAACCCCTGCACCTTTTGCGTCATACCGGCGCTTCGCGG
>DTYU01000265.1 GCA_012961725.1 Desulfotomaculum sp. | reverse complement strand
GGCGTGAATGAGTAATTTCGGGGACACAATAATTTCGGGGACACCATACTAAATTAGTTTCATAATTTACGGGACACCATTTCATAATTTCGGGGACACCATACTAAATTATTCTCTTTCCTTTTTTTGCCGTGGGCCCTTGGGTCCTCTCCTGTGCGGCCGCAAGGCCCGTCCTAACGCTTCTTCAAGGCGGGTAAGAAAAGCCTCGTCGCCCAGCGGTCGCCCCGTCCTCTCGTGACGCCGCAGCGTTTCAGCGTCCTCGAACGAGACACCCTGGTTAAGATATTCCCGCCAATCCCCGAACATTTCCAACAGCGGTTTGACCCGCACCAACCCATCGTCATGCCCCGCGAGGTGCGCCGCGGCGCTGCTCCAGGGATATTGCCAGGGCTCTTCCACCAATCCGGAACGGACAGGGTTAAGCTCTATGTAGCGTGCCGCGGTATACAGATGGGACTCATCCATCGGAAAAGAAGAAAAACGCCCCTGCCACAAATGTCCTGTCCAGCCCTCGCGTAAGTTCACCCGACCGGTATACCGGCGGTGGGCTTCACCGATCGCCGCGGTCAACGCCTCTTTTGACGGCGGTACGGCTATGAGATGAACGTGGTTCGGCATGAGGCAATACGCCCAAATCTCGACCCCACATTTGGAACACCATTCCGCCATCAGGTCTATGTACGCCCGATAATCTTCTTCGCAAAAGAATGTCTGCTGCCGCCGGTTGCCCCGCTGTGTAACGTGGTGGGGCATACCCGGCGCTACCACTCGCGCTATTCTCGCCATGGTTGCATTATAACAAATACCGGTCCCGAGGGCAATAATTTAGTATGGTGTCCCCGAAATTGGCCCCGAAATTGGCGAAATTGGTATATTTTCCGGGAGACTGGGACAGCATTATTAAGGAATCAGTTTTCAATGCTGGAGCTTCAAGATCAGTAAGGAGTGGTCATATGGACAGGTTTCCAGTCGGTCTCCTGGTGTTGATCATTCTCTCGGTGTTAATCTATTTAGGCCTGGCACACCGGGTGCTTGACCGGATGCGGCTGAGCGACCGCGCCGCGCTTTTGATCATTGCCGCGTTACTCTTAGGCAGTCTTATCGACATCCCGCTGCCCGGCAGGCCGGTGACGGCGTCTATAAACGTCGGCGCGGCCCTGGTGCCCATAGGAGTCGCGGTCTATCTCCTGGCTGGCGCCGGTACGCGGGAGGAGCGCTCACGCGCGCTTTGGGGAGCGGTCTTGACCGGTGCCATAGTCTACTTTATCGGCTCGTACATCATGACCGGCATGAGGGAGCCGGCGGGGCGCTGGGCCTTTACCGACCCGATCTACCTCTTCCCCCTGATCGCCGGTCTGGTTGCGTACGCAACCGGGCGCTCGCGGCGGGCGGCTTTTGTCGCCGCTACCTTAGGGGTGCTTTTAAGCGACCTTTTCCACTACGTCAGGGTCGCGGTGGCCCGGACACCGGGCAGGGTGGATATCGGCGGCGGCGGCATCTTTGATGCCATTGTACTCTCGGGAATAGTCGCGGTTCTCCTTGCCGAGGTGATCGGGGAAATACGGGAGCGGGCGCAAGGGGGTCCTTCCGAGGAGGGGCGTTCCGAGGAGCTGTTGACCCACCTGCGGCCGCCGGAGGATACCGGAGAGGAAAGGGGTAAAAAAGATGAAGGCGGGCAATAGAGCCACTCTTTTCCTGGGTGTGCTGCTTATCTTGGCGGGGATAGGGATTGCGGTCCTGACTGAAGCCAACCGCCCGGTGCTGCCCACCGCAGCGGGGATATTCAATGAGCGGGACGATGAGCTCAAGCCCGGTGATTTCGTCAGTGTGCTCGATGAGGAACGAAAAGTCATCGATTACTTGGGACGCTCTCTTATCGAGGGGGACGAAATTATCACCCCGGAGGGGAAACACTACCGGATCGAAAGGGTTAGGGGCAGGGTGGCCCAGGCGCGGCTCTTAGGGATCGACCGCGATATCCTGGCATGGGAGGAGTATTTCGACCGTGAGGCGGTGCCGGTCGGTATCTTCGGCAAGCGCCGCGACGTAGGGATCTACCACACGCACAGCGACGAGTCCTATGTGCCCACGGACGGCAGGGCCTCGATCCCTTACCGCGGCGGGGTCTTGAAAGTAGGCGACAAGCTGGCAGGCAAACTCAATGCAAGCGGCACCAGGGTGCTGCACGATAAGACGCCGCACGACCCGCACGACGCCCAGGCGTACGTCCGCTCGCGGAAAACGGCGGTGCGCCTCCTGCGCTCCAACCCGATAGCGCTTTTTGATGTCCACCGGGACGGCATACCCAACGCCGAGTTTTACCGGGAGGTAATCCGGGGGGAGAGGATCGGCCAGATCCGGCTCGTGGTGGGCCGCCAAAACCCGCGCAGGTCGTCCAACTTGGATTTTGCCAAACGCCTCATGACTTACGCCAACCGGGTCAACCCCGGGCTGGTGAAGGGGATCTTCTTAGGGCAGGGCAACTACAACCAGGACTTGCTGCCGACTGCTCTCCTTTTGGAATGCGGTACATACACCCTGACGCGCCCTGAGGCGGAGCGGGGCGTCCGGCTGCTGGCCGATGCGGTTCCGGTGGTGCTTGGGATAGAGGGCCCGCGGCCCGATCTCCCCGAGGGGGCCAGACCGATAACGGAAAGACAGCCGGGGGCCTGGCGGGCGTTTGCCTGGATCCTGGCGGCCACCGTTTTGGGCGTGGGGGCTTATCTCCTGATAAGCGCCGGAAGCTGGGAGGCTGCCCGGGAACGGTTGCGCGGCTTCTGGGGGCGCGAACTGAATCTCCTGCGCGGCAGGGGGCGGCGGGGAGATGAGAACAAATAGATGGATATAATATACCACTGCTACGGCGGGACGCACTCTTCAGTCTTGGCCGCGGCGCTCCATACGGGGGTGATCTCCCATCGGCGGCCGCCGGAAGGCGACCGCCTTATCAATCTCCCGTTCCTTGACACCCAGGACGGCGGCAACCACGGGAGGCTCTACTTCTTCGGCAAGGATGAGCACGGTAATAAGGTATACATACTCGGGCGGCGGCGCGATGTCGAGGCGTTGACCCTCGTCCTTAACGGCGCGTTAAACGAGGCGCAGCGGGTGCTCTTGGTCAACGCTTTGCCGTGCGTTCCATTACTGCTGAAGCTTGGCGGGTATATCTCCCGGAGGCTCAAGCTTGCCCGTGTGGGACGGCCGCTGGTATGCGCCGGACTTCGCCGTGCTTACCCCTGCCTGCACGAGTTGGTTTACCGAGTGAAGCTTGAGACATGTGAAGCATGAGTTAAGAGGAGCACTCGGCTTCGCCGTGCGCTCCTCAAACAGCCCGTCCCCCTTGCTGATGAGGCTTGTCTATTGTGATTATCAGGGAGTCCCGCTTGCGGCGGTAGCGGCGGGGATCAGGACCGGCCGCTTACCCAGCGAAGAACCGCTCAAGGAAGACGAACTCCTGCGCCTGCCGGGGATTTCGTCGCCATGCGGTTTTGTTCACTACGGCAGGGATGAAGCCGGGACGGAGGTCTACGCCTTGTGGTGCCGTGCGGAACCGGCTTTCGTAGCCCGCCTTTTCCGGGTGCGTGAAGAACTCTACGGTGAGGGTGAATGGTCCCTCCGTCACGTTTCAGGAATTGCGGGAGGCTGTATAATAGCCTTGACCTGGAGGCTGGCGCGCCTTGGATCGGCCTGCGGGCGGAGGCTTTTTTACCGGGCGGTTGTGAACTCTTACCCCCGCCTGTTGTGTTTCGCCCTTGAGGATTTGCAGGAAAATCAGCGCCTGGGCACGGCTTGAAGGTCCGGTCATTAGCGGTCAGCCGGTATACTGTCGGGCGGGCAGGAGGCCGGAGGTATTCCCGGCCTAACTCCGCGCACTCCGTTGTCAGTTGCAACATGACAACCGCAGCGACTTATGGTATACTTCAAGACGAAACGGCGGTTGGCGGCAGAAGCTTTCGGATCTCAAAGGTCCATCAATATTAAGCCCACGTCGAATGTTGAACGTTGAACGGACCTTAAAGGTCTATCCCCTTGAGCTAAGCCGTGAACGGATTAAAAGTTGCAGCAGTGGCCCCGCAGAGCACCGCGTCCGGGTTAGGGCTCCTGCCCGGTGACATTCTCTTGCGCATAGGTGAGCAGCCGGTTAGGGATATTATCGACTACCGCTTCTTATTGGCGACGGAGCGGCCGCTGCTTACGATCCGGCGCGGGGAAAAGGAACTTCGCGTATCGTTGCGAGGCGAAACGGATTTGAACGGTTTGGAGTTTGCCGACCCCTTTGGCCGCGTACGCACCTGCACCAACCGCTGCATCTTCTGTTTTGTCGACCAGCAGCCCCCAGGGCTGCGCCCCAGCCTCTGCTTCAAGGATGACGACTACCGCCTCTCCTTCTGGGAAGGCAACTTCATCACCCTGACCAACGTCACGCGAGCGGACTGCGAACGAATCATCCGGCAGCGGCTGAGTCCGCTCTACATTTCGGTGCATACAACGAATCGGCGGCTGCGCGCGAAGATGCTAAGAAACCCCCGGGCGGCGGAAATAAACGAGCAGCTTCGCGCCCTGGCCGCCGGAGAAATCACCATGCATACCCAGGTGGTGCTTTGTCCAGGTCTCAACGACCGGGAGGAATTAGCCCGTACGGTAACTGATCTTGCCGCTCTTTATCCCGCGGTACAGTCGGTAGCGATTGTACCGGTCGGCCTGACTCGGCACCGTAAGGGTCTATACCCGCTGCGGCCGGTTACGCCGGTTGAAGCGGCGGAGATACTGGAAAGGGTGGCCGGTTGGCAGGGCATGTACCAGCGGCGGCTTGGCGGCAGGGTGGTCTTTGCGGCCGACGAACTCTACCTGCGCGCAGGAAAACCCGTTCCCGCGGCGAAGGAGTACGAAGGTTTCCCGCAATTAGAAAACGGCGTTGGACTGGTGCGGCGCTTCTTGGATGAGTACAGCAGGGTTGAAAAAAGGCTGCCGCTGCAAGCCCCGCGCAGGCGCGCGGTCCTGGTGACAGGGAAGATGTTTGAAACGGTGCTCAAACCGGTGGTGGCGAGACTGAACCGGATCGAAGGGCTTGAGGTCGGGCTGCTGCCGGTGGCCAACCGCTTCTACGGCCCGACGGTGACGGTGGCGGGTCTGCTTACGGGACGGGAGATTCAAGCGGCGCTGCGGGGGGTGCACAGACCTGACCTGGTCTTAGTTCCCGCCGCTGCACTTAATGAAGAGCGGGTGTTCTTAGACGACGTGAGCTGTGATGAGCTTGCGAAAGGGCTCGGGTGCCCGGTGGTGCCAGTGGACGGTCCGCGCGAGCTGGCGGCGGCTCTGGGAGTCAGGCTTGTGCGCCGCAGGCTGACGGTACGATGCTAGGCGGTAGGCCGGAATAAGCGCGGCGTTTCCGGCACTGTTTCACCGTAATTTAGTATGGTGTCCCCGTAATTTGCGGAGGTTTTTATGGATGACAAGCCGGTTGTGGCCATAGTCGGGCGCCCGAACGTAGGGAAATCCACTCTGTTTAACCGCCTGGCCGGAGGAAGGGCCGCGATCGTTCAGCCGGAGCCGGGAGTGACGCGAGACAGGATTTGCCGCGAAGCCGAGTGGAACGGGCGGCGTTTCGTACTGGTCGATACGGGGGGGGTCGTTGAAAAAGAGAAGGATGCGATCGAGGCCGGTATCAGGCGGCAGGTTGAGCAGGCGATCGAGCAGGCGGACCTGATCCTGTTTGTGGTGGATGCCTTATGCGGCGTTCTGCCGGAGGATAAAACCGCCGCCGGAATCCTCCGGCGTACGGGAAAACCGGTCATCTTGGTGGCCAACAAGGTCGACAGCTTTGCTTCGCCGCCGGTCTTGTCTTACGAGTTTTACGCGCTCGGGATGGGGGAGCCTTTTGCCGTCTCTGCGGCGCAGGGGCTGAACACCGGCGACCTCCTCGATATGGTGGTGGCAAACCTCCCGGAAAAGAGCGCCCGCGAAGAAGAGGAGAAGGCTTTGCGGGTCGCGGTTGTCGGGAGGCCCAACGTCGGCAAGTCGTCGCTGGTCAACGCGCTTTTGGGCGAGGAAAGGGCCATCGTCAGCGAGATCCCCGGAACGACCAGGGATGCGGTCGACACGCCCTTCGAGAGGGGAGGGAAGCGGTACCTCCTGATCGATACCGCCGGTATCCGGCGTAAGCGCCGCGTCGAGATGGCCGTAGAGCGTTACAGCATCATCCGCGCGCAGAAGGGGATCGCGCGGGCGCAGGTAGCGGTGCTGGTTTTGGATGCGGTCGAGGGAGTTACAGCCCAGGACAAGCGGATAGCGGGCATGGCGGAGGATTCGGGCCGCGCGGTCGTCATCGCCGTGAATAAATGGGACCTCGTGCCGGCGGACCGGAAGAACGCCGCCCGGTACCGGGAGGCGGTGAAAGAGGCGCTGGACTTCATCACTTATGCGCCGGTCGTCTTCACCGTGGCGACGGCGGGGCAGGGCATGACGCGCTTGTTACAGGCGGTGGACAAGGCGGCCGCCAACGCCTTCCGGCGAGTTCCTACGGGAGAGCTCAATGCCCTCATGGAAGAGGCCGTTTTGCGTAACCCGCCGCCCCAACGCAAGGGGGACCGTCTGAAGATATACTACGGCACGCAGGTAGGGGAGAACCCGCCGGTTTTCCTGCTCTATGTCAACGACCCGGGGCTTTTGCACTTCTCCTACCGGAGGTATCTCGAGAACCAGTTGCGGTCGGCCTACGACTTCACCGGTACGCCTATTCGCTTCGCGGTCAAACGCAGGCGCAAAAAAGAAGATTAGGCCTTCTCCTGTAGACTTTTTCTGGCTGATCAAATAAATTAGTCATTAGAAGTTTTTGACGAACCGCGAACCGGTTAAGGGTCTGAAGATCAGGTAGAGGAAAGCCGCATCAGTGAAGACCCGGAAAGCGGTATCCGCGAGTTTATGAGATTCGTCAAGAAACTGATTGAAGGTTAAGCCCTACATTGTGCCTGCCCGAAACGACTGCTCCTAAAACGTAGAAGCTTGAACCTCGAGTACGTAGACCGTAATTCGAAAAGGTGATATCGACATGGAACTGCTCTGTATCGCCACTATAGCTTACATAATAGGGTCGGTCCCTACCGGCTACATTCTTGCCCGCCGTAGGGGAGTAGACCTGTTCGAGGTTGGCAGCGGCAATATCGGCGCCACCAACGTCTGGCGCACTTTGGGTCCGTTCTTCGGGACGCTCGCCCTTGCCGGGGATGTGAGCAAGGGGGCGGTCGCCGTTTATTTGGGCAGCCACGCCGGCCACTGGCACGCAGTGGTCGCCGGTGCCTGCGTGCTTGCAGGCCATAGCTGGTCGCTTTTCCTCCGCTTCCGGGGCGGGAAGATGATTGCCACCGCCCTCGGCGTTTTCCTGGTGCTCGCCCCGAAAGCCGCGCTGTGCACCCTTGGCGTTTGGGCGGCGGTTCTCGCGCTGTGCAGGTACGTCTCGCTGGCCTCCATCACCGCCGCGGCCGGCCTGCCGGTGCTGATCGCGGTTTTCGGCTACCCCTGGAGCTACACGCTTTTTGCGGCCCTTGCCGCACTAGTCGCAATCTACAAGCACCGCAGCAACATCCGCAGGCTGCTCGACGGCACCGAACACCGCATCGGCCGGTAGTTTAGCGGTTTGCGGTCAACGATAAAACTGCTTTTTTGCACGGGGTGGAATCCACCCCTTGAGGCGGTCCAAGGAAGAGTGAATGGCAATGAAAAAAGCGGCGTCTCCTCCTTACATTGACCTCCACGCCCACATACTGCCGGGGTTTGACGACGGTCCCGAAACGGTGGAGGAAAGCATCGAAATGGCGCGGGCGTATGTTGAAGCGGGGTATGCGGCGGTTGTGGCTACGCCCCACGTAATCCCGGGCGTTTACGAAAACACGCGCGCCTCGATCCTTCGCGGCGTCAAGCGCCTCCAGCAGCGGCTTCACGACGCCGGGATACCCCTGACGGTGCTCCCGGGCGCCGAGTACCACTTGACCGACCGCCTGGTCCCGTTGTTGCAAGAGGGCGGGGTCCTCACCCTGAACGACACGGGGAAGCACCTTCTCGTGGAGCTGCCCTGGGTACACCTCCCCGCCTATGCCTCGCAGGTCCTCTTTGAGCTGCTCCTCGCCGGGGTGACGCCCATCATCGCTCACCCTGAACGCAACGAGTTTTTGGCCCGTCACCCTGAGGTCCTGAGAGGGTTTTCCCGGCGGGGGGTACTGGCCCAGGTTACTGCGGGGGCGCTTACGGGTCTTTTCGGTCCGGCGGAAAGGCGCGCCAGCCGGATCTTTATCGAGGAAGGGACGGCCCAGTTCGTCGCCACCGATGCTCACAATGCCGGCCGGCGGCTTAAGGCCGGGCCCGAGGCCATGCGGCTTTTAGGCGCAAAAGCACAGCTACTTATCTGCGAACATCCAGCGGCGGTCATTAACGGCGCCGCGATTTATGCGGCAGCCTCCCGCGAAAGATAGTATTGAACCCTGTAGGCAGAGAGAATATTTCGCGGCTGATGTCAAATTGATTTTGGAACCATCTATTATCTGGGTAACGCTGACACCTTAAAGTCGTTGTCCTACGCGACCACTACAGCCACTCGAAGCTCTGGATTACGAGAACCCCTTTCTCTTTTGCCCTTTCAAGAACCGCGGGGCGCACGTAATGGGTAACCAGCATGGGGATGACCTCTTTGCCCGGAAAGCTTTCCTGCACCACCGCCGCTTTTCTCGCCAACTGCGCCAGCTTGCGGGGACCGGTCGCCTTTAGCTCCGTCTCGCCGACGAGGATCACTTCCCGGCCCTCCTTCTTCCCCTTGGCAAAGAAGTTGATCTCCTCGCCGCCGATTTCCGTCCGGATGAACCGTTCGGTGATGGTGATGCCGTGCTCCTTCAGGAAGGCAGGCAGGGCGCGGTAGGCCTC
>DTYU01000264.1 GCA_012961725.1 Desulfotomaculum sp. | reverse complement strand
GAGCTTCCTGAACCGTGCCAGGTCCTGGCGGAAGCAGCACTAAGGGAAATCCTCCGGGTGCCGTGAGGGTGCCTGGCCCGAGCCGCCTGCGGCGGGTGACGACCGGAAGCCGGTATTCAAAGGCAGGTGCACGGCCAAGTCTAATCGCTGCTTTTTGCGAATTGTCAAAAGCAGCGATTTGTTTTTGATGGCGGGTTTTCATAAAGATTTGATTACCAACGAGGAAAACCACTTTGCTTTGCAGAAATAATTAGTTTCAGCATCGGCCCCAAACTGCGGTTGGCGCTTAGGGTGTGGGAACGGGTCAAAGGCTTACCCGGAGAACCATTTTTGAAGGCCGGAGGTAAGAGAGTGGACAGGGAAGAGACTGCCCCAGCTGCGTTATACCGCCAGTGGCGCCCGCAGACGTTCGCGGAAGTGGTGGGGCAAGAGCACGTAACCCGGACGCTTAGAAACGCCCTGCTGAAAAACAGGGTGGCACACGCCCTGCTTTTTGCCGGGCCGCGGGGTACCGGAAAGACAAGCACAGCCCGGATCCTGGCCAAGGCGCTGAACTGCGTTCACGGCCCGACTGCCGGCCCGTGTAACGCTTGCCACCACTGCCGTGCGATAACGGCGGGCACCGCGCTTGATGTCCTGGAGCTTGACGCGGCCTCAAGGCGCGGTATAGACGAGATGCGCGAACTCCGGGAGCGGGTTAAATTGGCCCCGGTTGCGGCGCCGTACAAGGTCTACATCATCGACGAGGCGCATATGCTTACCACGGAAGCCGCTAATGCCCTTTTGAAAACGCTTGAGGAACCGCCGCCTCGCGTCGTTTTTATCCTTGCTACCACTGAGCCGCGCAAGGTGCCCGTTACCATCCTTTCCCGCTGCCAGCGCTTTGACTTTCACCGACTCCAGCCGGCAGAGATCCGCTCGCACCTGCAGCAGGTCCTTGAAAAGGTGGAGGGCCGGGCCACGCCGGCGGCCATAGATCTGATATCCCAGGCCGCAGAAGGGAGTATGCGCGATGCACTGGGTATCCTTGACCAGGTCCTCTCCCTGGGCGACGGAGACGCGGATGAGGATACGGTGGCCGACCTCCTTGGGAAGGTGCGGCTGGGGGCCCTGACCAAGATGGTGGAACTCCTTAGGCATCAGGATGCGGCGGGGGCGCTCCGGTTGGTTTTGGAAATGGACCGCATCGGGAAGGACCCCGGACTCTTCGTGCGCGACCTGCTGGCCTTGCTGCGGGAGGATCTCCTCCAGACGGTCGACCAGGGTAAAACTGTGCCGTGCTACCTCATGTGCTGTTTGGAGGAGTTCAGCCGTGCACTCGAGGAGACGAAGGGGGCGGTGATAAGAACGCTGCCGCTGGAATTAGCGATTGTCAGGGCACTCCGCAGGAGTGCACCCGCTGAGACACAACCCGTTGAGTCTACGGTTGGGGATAATGAAGGAGGGACTTCCCTGCAGCAGGTAAAAACCGCCTGGGTGGATATCCTTAAAGCAGTAAAAAGCTCCCGGCCGGTGACATTCGGATACTTAAGCCGCGCGCGGCCGGTAGCCGTGTCGGGGCGGTGCCTGAAGGTTTCCCTGCCGGACGCTGCGTCGAGAGGGGTTTTGGCGCAGCAGGAGCACAGCACGGTGGTGGAGCAGGCGCTCTCGAAGTTTTTCGGCGACAGGTGGAAATTGGAAGTTGGCAGTTAGTGGTTTGAGGTGCGGAGAAGAAGAGGGATTCTGGCAAGCAAATCCCCCAGGCTCAAATTCAATTCGGGAGGGCTATGAACTTGGACATCGGCAAAATGATGAAGCAGGTCCAGAAACTGCAGGGTGAAATGGCCAGGCTTCAGGAGGAGCTCGCACAGCGGACGACAGAGGCCTCTGCCGGTGGAGGTGCGGTCAGGGCGGTTGCCAACGGCCGGCAGGAGATCGTGGCGCTCGAGGTCAAGCCGGAAGCGGTGGACCCGGAAGATGTCGAGATGCTCCAGGATCTCATCATGGCAGCGGTCAATGAAGCGCTCAGGGAGTCGCGCGAGATGGTGGCGCGTGAAATGGGTCGCCTCACGGGGGGTCTGGGGATCCCGGGGCTGTTTTAAACGACCCCCACAGGTATTTCGGAGGTCAGAGGCCGGAAGTCAGAGGTCGGAGCAGTTGAAGGAATTCGCCTGCGAACTCCCAAAAACAATCGGACCGGAACCGTAATTTCACATGGTGCCCCCCGTAATTTCTTGGATTTATGGCGTTCTTGGCGTCTTGGCGGTTGATCTGTTTTCAAGGGAGTGTCTGAAACCATGGCTTACGCCCGCTCTGTTAACAGACTGATAGAGGAGCTTAAACGCCTCCCGGGAATCGGGCCCCGGACTGCCCAGCGGTTGGCGCTCTACCTTTTGAGCGCGCCGCAGGACCAGGCGGAGCGCCTTGCCGCGGCAATTAAAGAAGCCCGGGAAACTACGGTTTACTGCTCCGTATGCGGAAACTTCACCGATATGGACCCTTGCGGCATCTGTTCAGATACCGCGCGCGACCACAGCGTTTTCTGCGTGGTTGAAGAACCGCATGACGTGGCGGCGATCGAGCGATCGGGCTGCTACCGGGGTGTTTACCATGTCCTGCACGGTGCGCTCTCGCCTCTTAACGGGATCGGGCCGGAGAAGCTCCGGATAAAGGAGCTTCTATCGCGGCTCGAGAAGGGCGGCGTAGCCGAAGTTATTTTGGCCACGAGCCCGGATACCGAGGGCGAGGCGACGGCCCTTTATCTCAAGCGGCTGCTCGAGCCGGTGGGCGTTAAGTTGAGCAGGCTGGCGTACGGCCTGCCGGTCGGCGCGGAGATCGAATTCGCCGATGAGCAGACGATTGCTAGGGCCATTGAGGGACGGCGGGAGATTAAATAAATTAAAGAGCCGTAGAGACACAAAGTTTGATTTTTGGTTGTTTCATAGATAAAGCCACTGGTTTTTTTACCCTTTAGGGTTGCATGGGCCATAGCGGTTGGCGCTTAAGCGTGTTAGCAATTTTTTAGGAATAAATTACCTCCCCCGCTGAATAGGCTTTTATCAGAGACTATCCAGTCGCAAGCACCGGGGAAAGGAGCAAATAATACTCTTTCCTGCCCGCGGCCCGTGTTCGAACTAAGGGGGTAAATCTATGGACTGGACAATGGTGGCTTTAGGGGCGGTAGGCCTGCTGGGCTTGTACCTGATGGGCAGCGCACTGATTGCGCCGTTCAGACTCCTGCTGCGATTGGCCGTAGCAATCGTTTTAGGCGGGGTTTTGCTTGCTGTGGTTAACCTCGCGGGTGCGGTTTTTCACTTCCACATTGCGATTAACCCTGTGACGATGCTTGCGGCCGGGGCCTATCCCGTCCCGGGACTGCTGCTGCTCACCCTATTAACGATTTTCGCGGTCTAAGCGTTGACGCTACCGGGGTTTTGGAGTAGGATAATGTGTAAACTATTTTGAGACTTGCCAGGCAGTGCATGCCCGCTTATTAGTGCGCACCAGGGCAAAAGCAAAAAGCTCCTGATAAAGCGGCATGTAAGGGGCGCGAGGCTTTGGTTTAAAAGTGGCCAAGCCCCTGTCGTTTTTCATTAGAAGATAGGCGAACACACATAAAGTCTTTTGAAGCGAGAGATTTTGTATGAAGAGATTTTGTATGAAGAGCAGTTTTCTATGGGAGGCTCATTCCCTCCATAAACGATGAAAATAGGCGGGGTTCGCCGGGAACGGCCCCATCGCCTTAATCAATAATTTGGTATTGTGTCCCCGAAATTTTGAGCTATTTTCGAGGGAGGGTGCTTATGGGGGAAACTGTTGAGATCCGGTGGCACGGAAGAGGAGGGCAGGGAACGGTAACCGCAGCCAAGGTGCTGGCGGATGCGTGTCTTTCGGGGGGGAGGTATGTCCAGGCGTTCCCCGAGTACGGGCCGGAGCGGGCCGGGGCACCGCTCAGGGCGTACAACCGGATAGGTGTCAAGGAGGTGCGGATGCACTGCCCGGTGCTCAATCCGCAGGTGGTGAGCGTGGTCGATGCATCCCTGCTCGACACCGTAGACGTGACCGAGGGGGCTACGGACGACGCCGTTTTTCTGGTAAATACGGCAAAGGACCCGCAGGAGATTAGGGAAAAGCTGAAACCGAAGCCGGGGCAGAAGGTCTTTACGGTTGACGCCACCAGGATAGCGCTGGAAGCCATCGGGAGACCCTTCCCGAACTCCCCGATGCTCGGTGCGGTTTGCCGGGTGACCGGTCTTGTCAGCCTTGAACATCTCCTCGAGGATGTCAGGAAGAGTTTCGGGAAGAAGTTTGCCCAAAAGATCATTGAAGGGAACCTTGAGGCAACGAGGCGGGGTTACGAGGAGGTAAAAGAGGGATGAGCGCAAGGGGATATTCGGAACTCCCCGTGGGGCCAGTAATCTTAGACGCGGGGAACTCGCGCCTGCTGAAAACCGGTGCCTGGCGGACAATCAACAGGCCGGTTTTCAAGGAAGAGAACTGCAGCCAGTGTTTGCTTTGCTGGCTCTTCTGCCCCGATATGGCGGTGCGGGTGGAGGATGGGAAGGTGGTCGGCTTCGATTATGAATACTGTAAAGGATGCGGGGTATGTGCCCAGGAATGTCCGGGGAAGAAAGGGCAGAAGGCGATTGCCATGGAGGAGGAGAAGAAGTAATGGCCAGGGTGATGGCAGTAACGGGAAACGAGGCGGTAGCCGAAGCGTTTAGACAGATAAATCCGGACGTCTGCGCCGCTTATCCGATAACGCCCCAGACGGAACTGATGCAGCGGTTCGCGGCGTTCGCCGCAAACGGCAAGGTCGATACCGAGATAATCCTGGTAGAAAGCGAGCACAGCGCGATGAGCGCATGTATCGGCGCCGCGACTGCCGGCGGCAGGGTAGCCACCGCCACCTGCGGTCCCGGCCTGGCGTTGATGTGGGAGATGCTCTTCGTTGCGTCGGGCATGCGCCTCCCGATAGTTATGGCGGTGGTCAACCGTTCGCTTTCCGCGCCGATAAATATCCATTGCGACCACGCCGATGCGATGGGCGCGCGCGACTCCGGGTGGGTCCAGCTCTGGTCGGAAAACGCCCAGGAGGCGTACGACAACACCATTCAGGCCTTCCGGATCGCCGAGCACGTGGACGTAAGGCTGCCGGCGCTGGTCTGCATGGACGGGTTTATCATCGGCCATTCCATTACCAGGATAGAGTTCTTAGAGGACGAGTTGGTAAAGGGCTTTACCGGGGAGTACACGCCTTTGAATCCCCTGCTCGATATTGACAACCCTAAGAGCTTTGGGCCGCTTGTCCTGACGGACCAGTACCACGAATACAAGTACGCCCAGCACGAGGTTATGTGGACGAAGGTAAGGGACGTCGTACTCGGGGTGGCGGCGGAGTTCGAAAAGGTGAGCGGGAGAAGGTACGGCCTGTTTGAGTCCTACCGGCTTGACGACGCAGAGATAGCCCTTGTGATCCTTAATTCGGCCGCCGGGACCGCAAAAGACGTGGTGGACTCCTTCCGGGAGCGGGGTGTTAAGGCCGGCCTTTTAAAGCCGCGCCTCTTTAGGCCGTTCCCGTACGCGGAGGTCGCCCAGGCACTTGGCGGCCTCAAGGCGGTTGCGGTCTTGGACAGGGCCGATTCCTTCGGCGGTTACGGCCCGGTCTTCACGGAGGTATGCTCGGCGCTGTACCCGCTTGCAAAGCGCCCGGCGGTGATCAACAAGATATACGGACTGGGCGGCCGGGACTTTCTGCCGCAGCACGCGGAAAGGGTCTTAAAGGAGCTGGAAGAGATAGCGCAGACGGGCAGGGTATCAGTTATAAAAGAGTACATTGGAGTGAGGGAATAAGTATGGCTGCAGAACTTCAGTTGAAGGAGCTTGCCCAGCGAAAGGTTTTGTTAGCGCCCGGGCACAGGCTGTGCGCTGGGTGCGGTGCCCCGATCGTAGCCAAAATGGTGCTGCTTGCGGCCTCCGACTATCCGGTGGTTGCCGCTTCCCCGACCGGCTGTCTCGAGGTCTCGACCTGCATTTCGGACTATACGGCCTGGGAGATCCCGTGGATTCACAGCGCCTTTGAAAACGCCGCCGCCACGCTTGCCGGAGTTGAGACGATGTACCGGGCCTTGAAGAAAAAGGGTAAAATCGACAAAGAGATAAAGTTTATTGCGATCGCAGGTGACGGCGGCACCTACGACATCGGCATACAAAGCCTGTCCGGTGCGATGGAGCGTGGCCACGACCTCCTTTATGTCTGTTACGACAACGGCGCTTATATGAACACTGGTATCCAGCGCTCGGGTGCAACGCCGCTCGGGGCGGATACCACCACCAGCCCTGCGGGAAGCGTTATCCCCGGGAAGACGCAGCGGCGGAAGGACTTGACTAAGATCATGGCCGCGCACAACATCACGTATACCGCCCAGGCCTCCCCGAGCCATTGGTCGGATCTGCTGAAAAAGGTGAGCAAGGCGGTTTCTATGAAAGGGCCGAAGTTTATCAACGTTATTACTCCCTGTCACCGGGGGTGGCGGGCGCGGGTCGAAGACACGATATTGCTTGCAAGGCTTGCGGTCCAGACTTGCTACTGGCCGCTCTACGAGGTGGAAAACGGTATCACGAGAGTAACCTATAAGCCCAGGGAGAAAAAGCCCATAGAAGAGTTTCTGAAGCTCCAGGGAAGATTCAAACACCTGTTCGCACCGGAGAACGAGTGGATAATCAAGCAGTTCCAGGAAGATATCGACCGGGAATGGGAAAGGCTGCTGAAGGAGGAGTCCCTGTACGCCTGATGCGGCAAACGCGCTGCCCGTTGGTGGAGGCGCTGAAGCGCTATGCGGCTAAAGGGTTTACCCCTTTTCATACACCGGGACACTTGCAGGGAAGGGCGGCTCCACCTATGCTCCGCCGCTGGTGGGGCCGTTCGGTTTTTGCAGCGGACCTGACCGAACTTCCGGGGCTTGACGACCTGCACAACCCCTCCGGGGTTATCCGGGAGGCCGAGGGGCTTGCGGCGAAGCTGGCCGGCGCGGAGCATGCGTTCTTTCTCGTTAACGGAAGCACCGCCGGTATACAGGCGATGCTCATTGCCGCCGCCGGTCCAGGCGAAAGGGTGGTTCTTCCCCGGACTGTTCACCGGTCTGTGGCGGCGGCCCTGGTACTTAGCGGCGCAGAGCCGGTTTTTCTACCTGTGCGGTGGCTGGCGGATTTCGAAATCCCCCTGCCGCCGCCACCGGC
Organism: Desulfotomaculum sp.; assembly: GCA_012961725.1. Classification (GTDB taxonomy): domain Bacteria; phylum Bacillota; class Desulfotomaculia; order Desulfotomaculales; family Ammonificaceae; genus DTYU01. The sequence continues at coordinate 10,427 of DTYU01000264.1, read as the reverse complement.
CGCATACCGTATTGCATTGAAGGAACATGACGGTGTACGGGCCGTTTTTGCGGTATACCCGGACTACTACGGCGTAGCGGTGGACCTACCGGCGGTAGCCTTGGAGGCGCAATCCCGGGACATACCCCTGCTCGTTGACGCCGCGCACGGTGTCCTTTTCGGCCGCCACCCCGACATGCCGCCGGCAGCAGCCGGTTGCGGCGCCGATGCCGCCGTTGAAAGCGTGCATAAACGGGCCGGCGCGCTGACACAGGCTGCATGGCTGCTTTTGCAGGGAAACAGGCTATCTGGCGCGCGGGTGCGGAGCGCCCTGAGGCTGATCACCACCAGCAGCCCTTCTTATCTCCTGCTCGCTTCGTTGGATGCGGCGCGGCGGCACTTGGCCGCCGCGGGCGGGTCGCTTTGCCGGCGGATCATTGAAGTCGCGAATTACGCCCGCGCGGAGCTCTCCCGTTGTCCCGGGGTGCGAGTGCTGTCGGCGGTCGGGGCATCATACCGCCTCGATCCTACACGGCTGGTCCTGAACTTTCGGGCGGCCGGTATAAGCGGTTTCGCTGCGGCGAGGGTGATGCACCGCAGCGGCGTGGCCGCCGAGATGGCCGATTTCCACAATGTCGTCCTGCTGCTCCTCCCCCGCCACCGCGTACAGGAGATAAAAAAGCTGGTCCGGGCGGTCCAAGCCGCCTTAACCCAGCCCCGCGAACGGGTCAAAGCGCCCCGGTTTCCGCAGGCGCCGCCTGTAAGGCTCTGTCCCAGGGAGGCGTGGCTGGCGCCGTCACGAACCGTCCCGATAGCAGAGGCGATCGGCCGCGTGAGCGCGGAGATCGTTGCCCCGGCCCCCCCCGGCGTGCCCGTGCTCCTTCCCGGGGAGGAGGTCAGCGAAGAGGCGGTCGCCTATCTCGACGCTGTGCGGGCAGCGGGTGCAGCGGTTCACGGGGCCCAAGATCCAGAACTCAAGACGCTTCGTGTGGTGCGGTGATGAGCGGTCTTTTTGTCACTTTCGAGGGAATCGACGGTGCCGGAAAAACCACGCAGGTGAAGCGGCAGGCTGCAAGGCTCACCAGGCTCGGGCTTGACGTTTTGACTGTACGGGAGCCGGGGGGAACGGAGCTCGGCGAGGCGATAAGGGAGATCCTGCAAAACCTGGGCAACATGATTGATGCCTGCGCGGAGACCTGCTTGTATGCAGCGGCCAGGGCCCAGCTCGTGGCCGAGGTCATCCTGCCGGCGCTCCAGGCGCGAAGGGTCCTGTTGGCCGACCGTTTCGCCGATTCGACAATCGCTTATCAGGGTGCGGGGCGCGGCCTGCCGGAGGAGCAGATCATCGAGCTCAATGCCCTGGTTACCCGGCGGCTTAGGCCCGATCTTACGGTGCTTATCGACCTGCCCGTGGAAGAGGCGCTGGCGCGCGCAAGGTCGAAGGCGAGGGCACACGACCGTATGGAAATGATGGACCAGGCGTTTTTTACGCGGGTCAGGGAATGCTACCTGCGCCTGGCGGCGTTGGAGCCTGCCCGTTTTGTCGTTTTCGACGGCAGGAAAACACCGGCAGAGTTGGAAGCGGAGATATTTCAAGCGGTTCAGGAGGCGCTCGAGCGGTGTATCGGCACATCCGGGGACAAGGCGCGGCTGTAGCGCGGTTGTCTGCTGTTTGCAAGCGCGGAAAGGTCTCGCACGCGTATATTTTTACAGGCCCTGCGGGAGTGGGAAAACATACTACAGCGAGGGCCTTCGCGGCGGCTCTGCTATGTGCTTCACCGGTTGCAGGGGCCGCCTGCGGCGAGTGCGGCCAGTGCAGGTTATATTACGGGATGGGCCATCCGGATCTGGTCAGCCTTTACCCGGAGGAATCGACGATCAAGATCGACCAGATCCGGCAAGTGGTCTCGACGGTCGGCCGGAAGCCATACCACCGCCGGCACGTGGTGATCATCGACGAGGCAGAGAAGATTACCGCCGAGGCCCAGAACGCCTTCTTGAAAACGCTGGAGGATCCCCCGGGCGATGCGGTCTTCATCCTCGTTTCGGCGCACCCCCATGCCCTCCTGCCGACGGTTCTGTCCCGTTGCTGTGAGGTGCGCTTCGGCAGAGTTGCTCCGGGGGCCGTCGCTGCGGAACTGAGTGAACGTTACCACGTGGCTGAGGAGGAGGCCAAAGCGGTTGCCGCACTCTCGGGAGGGAGTATCGGCCGTGCGCTTGAACTCTTGCATCCCGGCCTGAAAGCGGTCAAGGACAGGGTTTTGAAGCTTGCCGCAAACCCTTCGGTAAGAGAGATTCTGCGCAGCGGCGTACATAACAAAAGAGAGGCGGAACAGTGGCTGGAGTTTCTCAGCCTCTGGTACCGCGATCTCTTGCTTTACCGGTTGACCCGAGATCCGGGGTTGGTGGTTTATGCCGATCACCTGCCGGAGATCGAGAAAACAACCTGGCCCGTAACGACGCTGCTCGCGGCAGCCGAGTCGGTCGAGGCCGCAAGGAAAATGCTGAGGGCGAACGTAAACCCGCGTTTGGTGATTGAGGGGCTCACGGTGCATCTCGGAAGCATTCTGGACTCGTGACTTATTTCCGAGGGAGACCTAACCTTGAACCTCAAACCTTGAACTGACCCCAAAGGTCTCTCAGTATAAGTGATTTTCGAGGAGGTGAAATCGATGCAGGCAGTAGGTGTCCGGTTTAGAAAGGCCGGTAAGATATACCACTTCGACCCAGGCGGCCTCACGCTCAAACCGGGCGATAGCGTAGTGGTGGAGACCGTTCGGGGAGTGGAATACGGGTGCGTTGTGACCGGGCCGTCAGAAGTCAAGGTAGACACTGGAGCGTTGAAACCGGTAATCCGGACGGCTACACCTGAAGATGCGAAACGGGTTCTGTCAAACAAGGAAAAAGAGAGACAGGCCTTTAAGATATGCCGGGACAAGATCACCGCCCACGGCCTCCCGATGAAGCTGATCGGTGTCGATTACACGCTCGACGGGAGTAAGGTGATTTTTTATTTTACGTCGGAAGGGCGGATCGATTTCCGGCAACTGGTAAGGGACCTTGCTGCGGTCTTCAAGACCCGGATCGAGCTGAGACAGGTAGGGGTTAGGGATGAAGCCAAGATATTGGGCGGAGTCGGCCCCTGCGGGCGTGAGCTGTGCTGTGCAACCTGGCTTTCCGAGTTTGCACCGGTTTCCATCCGGATGGCGAAAGGACAGAATCTCGTGTTGAACCCGAACAAGATCTCAGGGGTGTGCAGCAGGCTCATGTGCTGCCTGCGGTACGAAAACCTGAATTACCAAGATGATGAGACCGAATTTACAGAGACCGGAGAAAAGGAGATATAGGCACCTGCCGCATGACGCCGATGTCTCTCAAGCCGCGCTCTCCAGCATACCGCGGGCTATGACGGAATGCCTGCAAGGTGAAGATCTTGTCACCAACACCCCGTCCGGGGCGGGAGAAGCCCTGCAGGAAAAACAGGCGGACCGGTCAAAGAGAGGCGGAACTGTTGAGCGGGCTCAGAAGGGGACGCTTTATGTCTGCCCCACCCCCATCGGGAACCTTGAGGACATCACCCTCAGGGTGCTCCGGGTGCTTAAAGAGGTTTCTTTAATCGCTGCCGAGGATACCAGGCACACCCGGAGACTGCTGGCACATTTTGGTATACAAACGCCCCTTAAGAGCTACCACAGCCAGAACCAGCGGGCGCGGGGAGAGGAGCTGCTTGCGAGGCTCACCAAGGGCGAAAGCGTGGCGTTGGTCTCAGACGCGGGGACACCCGGCATCTCAGACCCGGGGGCGGCGCTGATCAGAGAGGCGCTTTCCCGGGGAGTCCCGGTAGAGGTGCTGCCCGGCCCGAGCGCGGTGTTGACTGCACTGGTTGCCTCGGGTCTTGATACCAGCCGCTTTGTTTTTGAGGGGTTCCTTCCGGTGCGGCGCCGGCGCAGGGCCCTACAGGGTCTTGCTGCGGAAACGCGTACAATCGTAATCTTTGAGGCACCCCACCGCTGCCTGGCCACCTTGACTGACGCCCTGATGCTTTTGGGTGACCGGCCTGTGGCGGTGGCCCGCGAGCTTACCAAGGTCCACGAAGAGGTCTTTCGGGGCCTGTTATCCCAGGCAATAGAGCATTTCAAAGAAAAACCGCCGAAAGGGGAGATAACCGTCGTCATTGCCGGGCGGCAGCCCGAAGCAAAGAAGGAAGAAGCGGTCAAGGAAGCAGAGGTGTGCTCAACCGTCAGAGAGCTGACGGCGACAGGGATGCAGAGGCGGGCCGCCATTAAGGAGGCAGCCCGCCGATTCGGCTTATCTTCAAGAATCATCTACACAATAATAGAAAAAGAAAAGGCCAAAGGGAATACTACATAGCCCTGGCCCGTTCGGACATTGCGGCGGCGCACTCACGGCAAACCAGCCTCCCCCGGTAATGCTGGACATCGGTGGCGTTGCCGCAGAAGATACACGCCGGTTCGTATTTTTTCAGGATGATTTTTTCGTTGTCAACGTAAATTTCGAGGGCGTCTTTTTCTTCGATACCAAGTGTCCGGCGCAGTTCGATAGGAATAACCACCCGCCCAAGCTCATCCACCTTGCGCACAATACCAGTCGACTTCACTCCGCTTTCCCTCCCTTAAAAATATTCTCGATAAACAAGCATGCTTAAATGTTACCAAGTGTGTCATTTAAAGTCAACATCTCTTGCGCAAAATTTTTTAAGATTTTTCCAACCGTTGCTGTCAAACGTATAAATTCTACGCAAAAAAAGCCCTTCCGTCACGTTTCGGCTTTTTCAAAAAATTTTCTTTGAAGGCTTAAGCGGAAGGCCGCCAGTGCCGAAAAAACTAAGCGAAACGACACGCAGTCGGGGGATGAGGCTCCGTGGAGAAAGTCAGTAATAAGCACTCTTTGGGTGCGGCCGTTAGGGATGTTTTGTTGGGAAGAAAACATTATTGTTGGGACTATATGGACTGCCCGGAGGACCGTAAGCAGAAATGCCCTGCCTATATCGAGAATGCAGGGCGCCGTTGCTGGCGGGTCTCGGGGACGCTGTGCCACGGTGAGGTTCAGGGTTCGATTGTAGAAAAGCTTGCCACCTGCCTAAAGTGCGATGTCTACCACAAAATAAACCAGCTAAGATGGTTCGATACGACGTATGCGCGGATGGAACTCTTTGTGGTCCTGCCGGTTTTGGCGACCCTCAATGCAGCCCTAATCGGCACATATTTCTTTGTAAACTCTTTGCCGGTTTTCGTTATGGTGGCTTTTGCCGCCACCCTCGTAAGCGGTTGTATTACGCTGGCGCCGGCCTTTAAGGTGGGGAAGCCGATCCGGATCCTAAAGGAGAAGGCTTATGAATTAGGCTTAGGCAACCTGACTTCGCCGCCTGCAATTGTGCCAAGGCGCGACGAGTACATGCTGGTGGCTATTGCACTGAACGATTTGGGAGAGGTGTTGCGCGGTGTCATCAAGAGTTTCAAGAAGAACGCCGACATTTTGGCGTCTTCCTCCGACCAACTGACTGCTAATATGCAGCAGGTTTCCGCCGGCGCAACGGAAACCGCGGGGACCATCGGTGAGATTGCGGCTACAGTGGAGAACGTAGGCGAGGACATTAAAGCGGTGACCGAAATGGCGGAGGCAACGGCCGGGAAGGCTGCTGTGGGGAGTGCGGAGCTGTCGGAACTCAAAGCGCAGATGCAGGCGATCGAAGGGGCTGCAAAGCATGTCGGTACAGTGGTGGAGGAGTTGGAAGGGCTCACGGGACAGATTTCCAGGATAACGGAACTGATAACGGAGATCGCTGACCAAACGAATCTGCTGGCGCTGAACGCCGCCATTGAGGCTGCGCGGGCCGGAGAACACGGCCGGGGTTTCGCGGTAGTTGCCACCGAGGTGCGCAGGCTTGCCGAGCAATCCGCAAAAGCCGCCGAAGACATCCGCAGTCTTATCATAACCGTCCAGGGACAAACGCGCAACGCCGTCGGGGCGGTGGCTGAAAGCTCGCAAATGGTGCAGGCCGGCACTGCCGTTGTGGGGAAGACCGCAGCCTCACTGGAGGCGATCATCAAGGGTGTTGAGGAGCTGTCCGGGCGTATCGAGGGGATCAACAAGGCGGCAGGGGAAATCGGTCACGCGGTCAACAACGTTGCGGCGACGGTTGAAGAGCAGAGCGCGGTGACCCAGGAAGTAACCGCGGCGGCCGAAGCACTGGCAAAGGTTGCCGAAGAGGCGCGGAAGCTGGTGGAGAACTTTAAGGTGTAGCTTCTATGCCAAACCGAAAGCGCCGTCTTTATTCTGTTTTTGATTTTTTGTTCCATGCCACATGAGCTGCTCTCAATCATGTTAAAATCGAGCTTACCCGGATCGTCCCTGATATTAAGGTATTCGAGCTTGGCATGGCCGAAATCGGCTTTTTGAGCAGTCGTATGCCGGTGGATTGCCGGTTATGAACAATTAATCGGGATGGAACTTTCTAAGCAGATGCTGCCGTCAGCGGGTATAACAAGATTTCGAAGATCGTCCCGCCGTATCAGTAGACCACGCTGATGGTGCCCGGGCTGCCGCCGGTAGCGGTGCCTATTACGGCAGCGGTTGAAACACCGCGCTCTTTAAGGGCGCCGAGGAGCGCATTACACCGGCTCTGCGGCACGGCGATGAGCAGCCCCCCCGATGTTTGCGGGTCGTACAGCAAGTCCTGCAAAACCTGTGGCACGCCGGGGGCGAAGGCCACATGCGGTGCGACGTAATCGCGGTTGGCGTAGGCTCCGGCCGGGATGAGCCCCGCGGCGGCCAAATCCGCTGCGGCAGGCAGAAGGGGCAGCGCTCCCGCCTCGATCGCAAATCGAACCCTGCTGGCACGAGCCATTGCCAAGGCGTGGCCGAGCAGTCCGAAACCGGTTATGTCGGTGCAGGCGCTCACTCCCACCTCATGCATCGCTTCCGCGGCGCTGCGATTTAGGGTCGCCATTTCCCGGGACGCCTCTTCGACAACTTCCGGCGGGGCAAGTTCAGCCTTCAGAGCGGTCGTGATGATCCCGGTGCCCAGCCGTTTTGTCAGCACAAGAAGATCCCCGTCGCGGGCGCCGCGGTTTGTGATGAGTCTTGCCGGGTGAACCACCCCGGTGACCGCCAGCCCGTACTTTGGCTCCTTATCCTCAACGCTGTGCCCGCCGATAAGCAAAGCGCCCGCCTCTTTAATCTTATCGGCGCCGCCCAAGAGGATTTTTTCAAGGGTTTCAAGCTCACCGCAGGCGGTAGGATAGCAAATGATATTCAGCGCGGTGAGCGGGCGGCCGCCCATCGCGTAGATATCGCTTAGGGCGTTGGCTGCTGCTATTTGGCCGTAAAGGTAGGGGTCGTCAACCACCGGGGTGAAGAAATCCGCCGTTTGAACTAAGGCTGTATCTTCAGAAAGAAGATAAACCCCGGCATCATCCGCGGTCTCGATACCTACCAGCAGGCGCTCGTCAACCACAGCCGGAATTTTACGTAATATCCGGGCCAACGTCCCGGGCCCGATTTTGGCCGCTCACCCGGAACTGGCAGTCATCGCCGTCAATTTCTGGCGCACTGTCCTCTAAGTACCTCCCTGTTCGGGCTTAAACTGATAGATTCAACTCTTATTCATAGTGCCATGTGCCTGCCCTTGACTTGCTTTGGAGCATATCAAAGCCGACATTATCCCCTTCCTGTGGTTTAGGTTCGCTTCTGAAGTGCCGAAGTCCTTGTTAAAGCCAACTCTATTATTTCTACAGAAAGAGAACGTAATTTCTTGATGTCCGGTATCCGGATGGCATATAATCGCAATTAAAACGGCAAGACCCAGTAACTCTTGAGCACGGGCTTGGCGGACGCAGCCCGGCGTGCCAATTCCCTGGTTCTGGTCAATGCGCCAAGCATTTGGCTCTTTTGACGGGGATTTTTCCATGGGAACGCTCCTTCCCTTCATAAATGATGAAAATAGGCGGTCTTTGCCGGAAGATTGGGAAGTGAGAAGTGTGAGGTTAGAGGTGGGAATGTGTGTTGGAATTGGCTGTAGGCCAATTCCTTCGAGAAGTCTCACATCCAACTTCTCACATCCCGCCTCTCAAATGGCCGGAATTAATAATTTAGTGTTGTGTCCCCGAAATTTTGAGTATTTTCAAGGGGGTGAACCGGTTGATACGGCGCGCTACGGCAGAAGAGGTCCGGGCTGTATGTGCCTTAGATGAACTCGGGTGTGCACGCACGGACGAACTCGTCCCCCTTGACAGCATTATCGGGCAGGAGCGTGCGGTGCGGGCGCTCGAGTTCGGATTGGAGATTGATGACAGAGGGTTTAACATCTTCGTCGCCGGTCTGCCGGGTACGGGGAAAAATACCGCCGTACAAAGTTTCTTAGAGAACCTGGCGAAAACAAAGCCCACTCCGCCGGACTGGTGCTACGTCTACAACTTCAGGGAATCGAATAACCCCCGTGCAATCACGCTGCCGCCTGGTAAGGGGGTGGAGTTCGCCCGCGACATGAGGGAGTTTATCGCGGCGGCACGGCGGGAGATCCCGCGGGCTTTTGAGAGCGAGGAATACGCCAAGAAGCGGGAAGAAACGGTGGAAGCCTTTAACGCCCAACGAAGCAAGCTTTTCGCCGAACTTAACCAGCGCGCTACCGAAGCCGGGTTTATGATTCAACCGACAGCGACCGGCCTGTTTATTATTCCGCTGATTGACGGGGAACCGGTTAAGGACAAGGATTTTGCAGCTTTACCCCCGGAGCAGCAGCGGGAAATTATCAAGCGGCGGGAGAAGTTAGAGGAGGATGTCGCCGTAACGTTCAGGGAAGTGCAAAACATCGAGCGCAGGGTCCACCAGGCCGTACGGGATCTCGATAAACAGGTGGCCACTTTTGTGCTCGGGCATTTGGTGAAAGAGCTGACGGAAAAATATGCGGATATCGAGGGTGTCTCAGCCTATTTGGAGTCCGTTCAGGAAGACATGATCGATAACCTCGGCCTCTTCCGCGGCCAGGAGGCGGAACGGCAGACCCCGCCCTGGATAAAAGAAGACCCCTTCCGCCGGTATGAGGTGAACGTCATTGTGGACAACAGTGGGGTCAACGGGGCACCGGTTATTATGGAGTACAATCCCACATACAACAACCTGATCGGCCGCATCGAAAAAGAGGCGGTGTTCGGGGCGTTGGTTACCGACTTTACCATGATCCGCGCGGGCTCCCTCCATAAGGCGAACGGCGGCTATCTCGTCATCCCGGTGGAAGAGGTACTCCGCAACTACTTTTCCTGGGACGGCCTCAAGCGCGCGCTTCGCGAGCGCCGGGTGGTGATCGAGGACGCAAGTGAGCGGCTTGGCTTTTTTACTACGAAGACGCTTCAGCCGGAGCCCATCGAGCTTAAACTCAAGGTCATCCTTTTAGGAGATCCTTGGCTTTACTACCTTCTTTACCACTACGACCCCGAGTTTCAAGAACTGTTCAAAGTGAAGGCCGAGTTTGGTACACGAATGGACCGGACGATGGAAAATGTCCGGAAGTACGCCGCCTTTTTTTCGATGCTCTGTGAGAAGGAAAGACTTCGGCATCTCGATGCGTCTGCGGTGGCCAAATTAGTGGAATACGGTTCGCGGCTTGCAGAGGACCAGGCCAAGTTAGCCACCCGTTTTTCGGAGATAGCAGACGTGGTAAGAGAGGCCTGCCATTATGCCGCCAAGGAGGGTATGCCTTACGTCTCGGAGGAGCATGTCCGCCGGGCCATAGACGAGCGTTTCTACCGCTCAAGCCTGATCCAAGAACGGATTCAGGAAATGATCACCCGCGGGACGATAATGATCGATACGACCGGGGAAAAGGTCGGGCAGGTCAACGGCCTCTCGGTTATCAACTTAGGAGACATCAGCTTCGGCAAGCCCCAGCGGATTACGGTGACGGTCGCCGCCGGCAAGGAAGGGGTCATCGATATCGAACGGGAAGCAAAGCTTGGCGGGCGGATCCATACCAAAGGGGTGCTTATCTTGAGCGGTTACCTTGCGCAAAACTACGCCGCCGAGGCACCGCTCACCCTTGAAGCCAGGCTCGTCTTCGAACAGAGTTACGAAGGGATCGAGGGAGACAGCGCATCGAGTTCCGAGCTTTACGCGATTCTTTCTGCCCTTGCCAGCGCCCCGGTCAAGCAGGGCCTTGCCGTTACCGGTTCGATCAACCAGAAAGGGGAGATCCAGGCCATCGGCGGGGTGAACGAAAAGATAGAAGGGTTCTTCGACGTTTGCAAGGCGAAAGGTCTTACCGGGGAGCAAGGTGTGCTTATTCCGGCGGCCAACCGGGACAACCTGATGCTCAGGGAAGACGTGGTTAGCGCTGTAAGAGAAGGGCGCTTCCAGATATACTTTGTGCGCAGCGTGGATGAGGGGATTGAGATCCTTACGGGTATCCCGGCGGGAGAACGCGGCCCCGACGG
>DTYU01000263.1 GCA_012961725.1 Desulfotomaculum sp. | reverse complement strand
GCCGCGGCCGGGAGGACCGGCCAAAAGAGCAGGAGCGCCGAAGCCACAATAACGAGGATGCGGTTGATCACTGATCATCTCTCCTTTCTGCGGTGCAGGATGAGCAGGTCGATCATCCTGGCCAACTGTCGCTCCGCCATCTCCGGCTGCATGTCAAGGTCTGCGACGAAAAACTCCCGGACGGCCTTATCACTTACCAGAAGCCCGGCATCCGTATCGCTGTGGAAAGGTGCCTGCAAGCCGCGTGCTGGGACCGGGGCTGCGGTCATGCCGGACGCTTTGGAACGAATGAAGCTTCTACTCGTCACTTTTCGCACTCCTTTCTCAGATAAGTTTAACCTTGTTCTGACAAACCCCTGCGGTCCGTTCGACGTTCGACGTTCAACGTTTAGAAGTCAGGAGCCGGGTTGGGGCGAAACGGTAAGCCGGTGAAACGGTGAAAGGGTGAAACGGTGAAACGGAGCAAAGTTCTGGATAAACCTAATTACCCAACACCCAACACCCGACGCCTAAACCCCAACACCTTTGCAAGAATTACACGAATTTTCCTAATACAAGAACTCTCAACTACATATTTTCTGTTGTTTATCAAGGGAACGAACGTTTCCGTGGAAGACTCCTCGCAAGGGCAAGTTAGACATGCCTAACTTAGTTTGCAAGCCTGTCCAGTGCACACTTGATGTGCGACCAGGAGCGCCTGGCGAAGAGCACCCGCACCCTTTTTCTTTTAGCATCCGCCTTCACCATGCGCGCGATCTCATGACCGACGAAGTCGGTAAGGACAAGCACCATTTCGTGCTGCGGCGATACCTCTCGCAGGATATCCCTCTTCTTACGGCCGGTTATATGGTAGACCCTCGTAAACCCCATGTCTTTCAGGTTATCTGGGATCTCCCCCAGCCGGTCGCCGCCGATGATCAGGATGGACATGGTTTGATCCCCCTCTACCTTATACTGAATACTGATGGTTTTTTCTGGTCCGTTGACGGTTCAAAGTTCACGGTTCACGGTTTGCGGTTCGACCGGTTTTCCGGCGGCGCGACTGTATGTCGCGAACGGCTTCTTTCTACCCGCTGAAGGAACGATTCCGGCTCGCGGCCGGGCCGGGATCCCGGCTGAACCGCCGCCGGTACCGCCTGCGCGGCCCGGCTGCGCCGAGCCGGGGGCGCGACTTCACGCGGTGTGACGACACCGCGAACCGCTTACCGGGCGAATTAGATAACACTGCCGGTTCACCTCCTTGCAAGTTAGGAACACCTAACTTCACGGGCTTAAAAAACTGCGGGCACCGCCCGCGTTAGAGCCTTAAGACGAAATTTACATTTTTCAATTTTCAATTTGCATTTTTCACTTTGCATTCATACATTGTATCTCCCCGCACCGCCCCCAGGAGCAGGGCGGGAGACAGGGCGGTGCGGGGAAGCGGTGCCTAACCCAGTCCCAAGAGCCTGCCGCCCTGGAAGATTAGAAAGGCCACGATCCAGCCGAGGGTCAGCGTGTACCCGACGGCCAAGCCGGTCCATTTCCAATTCGTCTCCCTTTTAATAGTGGCGACTGCGGCCACGCACGGGATGTAGATGAGCGTCATGGCCATGAAAGCGTAGGCCGATAGTGCGGTAAACTGGCCCTGGATGATTGCACCCAAGCCCTCTTCGCCTACACCGTAGACCACCGCAAACGTACTGACCACAACCTCCTTGGCCAGGACGCCAAAGAGGAGTGCTACCGCAGACTCCCAGGTGCCGAAACCGCACGGACCATAGATCGGGGCTATTGCCTGGCCGATGCGGCCGATGATACTCTCCTCGATCGGTGCCCCCCACGGGATGTTGGATAGGAGCCACACCAACACCACGACAGCGAAGATGATCGTCCCGGCCCTACGGATGAAGGCGTAACCACGTTCCCACATGTGAATCAGCGTTCCCTTCAGGGTAGGGAGCCGGTACGGCGGCAGCTCCATCACGAAGGGCGCCTGCTCTCCTTTAAATATGGTGC
>DTYU01000262.1 GCA_012961725.1 Desulfotomaculum sp. | reverse complement strand
GGGCAGGCCGAGGAAGTGACGGCTTTACGCACTAACTTGTTCACTGCTACGGAAAACGGGTCCGCCGGTTTCAAGGGAACGGTTGTGGAGCTTTTAAGATCGAAGGGGATACCGCCGGCGGAGATGGTCTATGCAGCCGGACCTCCGGGCATGCTTAAGGAACTGTTCTTGTTACTGCAGGAGGCCGGTGTCAGCAAGGCGGAGTTCTCGCTTGAGCAGCGGATGGGATGCGGCATTGGCGCTTGCCGCGGATGTGCCGTTAAGGTGAAAACTCCTGACGGGTTTGTTTATAAGCGGGTGTGCGCCGACGGCCCCGTTTTTAACGCGGAAGAGGTGGTTTGGGAATGAGGCCGGTCTTAGAGGTTGACCTTGCGGGCCTAAGGCTGAAAAATCCGGTAGTGACGGCATCGGGGCCCTTTGGTTTCGGTGTTGAGTACGCGCCTTTGGTCGACTTAGGGGCCATAGGGGCGGTGGTGCTCAAAAGCGTGACCCTTCAGCCAAAAGACGGCAACCTGCCGCCCCGGATCGCCGAGACCCCGGCCGGGATGCTGAACAGCATCGGGCTGGAGAACCCGGGTGTTGAGGCGGTGATACAGGATATCCTGCCGGAGTTGAAAGAGCACGGGGCGAAAGTGATTGCGAGCGTTGCCGGCGAGACGGTCGAAGATTACGGTAGGGTTGCCGCGCGTTTTGCGGCGGCTGGGGTTGATGGGCTTGAGGTCAACGTCTCCTGCCCCAACGTTGGGCGGGGAGGGATGGCCTTCGGTGCAGATCCGGAGAACGCCGCGGCTGTGACGGCGGCGGTGCGCCGGGCTGCGGGGGACCTTCCCGTTTTTATTAAGTTGGGCGTGCTGGGTGCGGATGTGGTCAAGGTTGCAAAAGCGGTATCTGCTGCCGGTGCCAGCGGCGTGTCGCTTATCAACACGCTGCCGGGACTGGCCGTGGATCTTAGGCGGCGGCAGCCGGTTTTAGGCAACGTCACCGGGGGCCTCTCCGGACCGGCGATAAAGCCGGTGGCGCTCTGGGCGGTGTGGCGGGTATATGAAGAGGTCGGCCTGCCGGTTATAGGCATGGGCGGCATCATGAGCGCAAATGATGCGCTTGAGTTCATCTTCAGCGGCGCGACGGCGGTGGCGGTGGGCACCGGGAACTTTGTCAACCCGCGGCTGACGGTGGAGATGGTCGAGTCGCTGAGCCGGGCGCTGGCTGCCGAGGGAGTATCCGACGTAAACGAGATCATCGGCGCAGCGCACAGGGAGAGGTAAGCGGTGAAGGCGAAAGAGCGGTTGCTGGTGGCCCTGGACGTGGATGACTGGCCTGAGGCCCGGGAATTAGCGGATCTTTTGGCCGGGGCGGCCGGCGGTTTCAAGGTTGGGATGCGGCTTTACTATGGCACCGGCGCTGAGACGCTTGCCTATTTACGGAATCAAGCCCCGGTGGCCTTTGCGGACCTGAAGCTGCATGATATTCCTTCGGCGGTAGCCGGCGGGGTCAGGGCCTTAGTCGCCCAAGGGGCCACGATGCTTACTGTTCACGCGGCGGGCGGGCGGGCGATGATGCAAGCGGCAGGGGAAGCGGCTGTAGAAGAAGCGGCCAGACTCGGCATACCAAGACCCAAGTTGTTGGCGGTAACGGTTTTGACCAGCCTTGACGACCACATGCTTCAGGAAGAGTTGGGGATAAAGGATACCGTAAAAAGAAGGGCAGTCGCCTGGGCGCTCTTGGCTAAAGCATGCGGCCTTGACGGTGTGGTGGCCTCACCATGGGAGGCTGGCGACGTAAAGAGGGCCTGCGGCAAGGAGTTCTTGGTGGTTACGCCCGGTGTGCGCACGCCAGGCTTTTCTCTTGGGGACCAGAAGCGGGTTATGATGCCGGCGGAGGCGGTAAGGGCCGGGGCAGACTATATCGTGGTCGGGCGGCCGGTGATCGCGGCGGCTGATCCGTTGAAAGCAGCGGAGGAAATCGTGGCTTCACTTGAATAATCATGGTTGGGGGTATTCTGCAAATATTGAATTGTAAAACGCAAAGTAGATCCCGCGATCCATCATTCGGAGTCAATAATTTAGTATGGTGTCCCCGTAATT
>DTYU01000261.1 GCA_012961725.1 Desulfotomaculum sp. | reverse complement strand
GATATTCTGTACGGCAAGCCGTAACATTTTAAGTCGCTCCCGGTGAGGTTCCAGCTCCTGCTCCATCTGCACCTGGAGGTAGCGCAATTGCTCCTCGTAGCGACGAGTGATAGCAGCAAGTTGTGCATTCAATTCCTCAAGCTGCTCCCGGAAAGGGCCGAAGCGTTCTTCCCATCGCTGGGCCAGGAGACCCTCAGCTTCACGGCGGGCAGCGGCCAGTTTTTCCCACAGTTGAGGGTCCCGGAACTGCAGGATGCGGCTGCTGACGATCCGGGCGAGTTCGCCTGGGTAAAGCGCCTCCAGCGCGTCAAGTTCCACCGCGCCTTGTCCGTGCCGCTGCTCGAAACCGGCTTTGCGCCTGTCGGTCTCCTTTACGGGTATCCTGGGCAACCGGTATGCCTCCACCTGCTCCCGGGTCAGCGCTAGGTGTTCGAGCTTGATATTGAGTTCGAAACCCAGCGTCTTCACCCAGTACTCTGTCTGGCGGGAAACAGCCACTGGCATCCCGTCTCCCGCGGGGTCGAAATCAGCGATATAAAAGATGCGCGCAGGTTTTTCTCTCTGGGCAACACGGCGGATGAGCTGAACCACGCTCGTTACACTCATAAAACCCAGGCCCGTGACCAGATTCATCCCACAACGCCGACAGAGAGGCAGGAGGATGTCATCCATCGTGGACTTTTCGACCCAGAGTTCGAGGTGGTAAGGTTGCAGCGCCTCGCTGTAAGTATAGCCGGTGACCGCGAAGCCCGGCAGTTCCCAGTCGAGGTCGGCATCGAGGTCAACGGTTATCTCTGGCATTTCCCAGAAAATCTCACCGGCGTACCAGCCCGGCCGTCCGGCGGTCTCGTCCGGCGTAAAGATATGCGGCTCCGGATTCCTGCGGTCCACAAAGGCGAACGGATCAACCAGTCCGAGGTACCGGGCGTATTTCCCGGCCGCACAGAGGTAGTCCCAGTCGGCCTCCGTGTTCTGGTACTCTGCACCGTTGTGTTTGACGGCGTCTCCCTGGCTCACCAGTTGGTAATGGACACGCCGGAGGTGAACTCCTTTGGTATAGCCAAACTCTTGCCAGAGGGCCGCGAACCATTCGGCCATCGCCCGGCTGGTTTCGCTCCCGGCGTAGAAGGGATCGTTGTGGCGCGCGAGCACCAAAAGATCCGTGACCCGGCAGCCCTTTTCCTTAGCCATAGCCTTTATTTGTTTGTAGCCGGTTTTCTGCTTCATTTTCTTTTGCTCACGCTCCCCCGAAGTTTTCATGGGCACGCTCCGGCCACGGTGCCGGAGGGTGCCCCAAGATGTTCCGCCGCGCGGTCTGGACGGGTTCAATCCAGACGGCGCGGCGGTTCCGCGATAGTTACCCTATGTGTGCGGCGCGGCGTACCCAAACGTGGGTTACTTCAGACCCTACGCTCCCTACGCTCCCTTTGCGAACGAGAAAGGCCTCTCCCGTCCGCAACGCTTTGATCGCGTCTGGGTGGACGAGGTATTGCCGCACGGACCTGGCGCTCCCCAGGCCCGTCCGCCCTTCGCCCAAAATGGGGTGCGCTCCTACTTGATAAGTGAGTTCATACTCCTCCTCGGTGCCGACCAGGTCGGCTAAGTAAGCAGCATTCCCCGGGGCGTTCTGCCGGTGGATGATGAAGGTGCTTGCATTCTCCACGATCTGCTCCACCAACTCGGGGCCGCCCTCTCTGGCGATGTCGGCTTTTGCGCTCTGGGTCCCGGCCACGATCCCGAAACCGGCGCTCCGGGTCTTTGAGAAAAGATCCACCACGGCGGCGCCCACGAAGACGTTGAACTCGTCTAATACCACCAGCACCTTCTTGGGGCTGCCGCTCCGCCGGTAGTGGGAAGCAGCCGCCTTAAGATCAAGCACGATCAGGCGCCCTAAAAGCCGCGCAAAATCAGGAAACGCCAGCGGATCGAGGTCGAAGAGCACCATCTCGTTGTTCTGGATTGCCGCCACCAGGTCGATGCCTTCCGGATCAGAAACGAAAAGGTGGCCGATCTCCGAAGCGGTGATCTCCGCCAGGCGGGCAAAGGCACCCCGGATGTCTTTTTGCGAAAGCTGATCCAGGTCGTCTAAAATCTTCCGGCGCGTTTTTTCATCCGGGATGCGCCGGGCCAAGGCCGCTACCGCTTGAAGGTCTATCAGCCCGGCAACGGTGGGTAAGTCAACTTGCTGCCCGGTTTCACGGAGCACCCGGATGAGGATCTGGAGGAAGGCGGCTACTTGAGCACGGTAGTGCTGCTCGCTCCAGTCGGTGAGCGCCATCAGCTTATCTTTGAGAGACGAGAAGCCGCCCTGGGCCAGCGGGTTGTAACGCGCGCCCTCCTCTACCATCGAGAAGACCCGCAACTGACGCCCGTATTTTTTGGCCCAGCACACCATTACCGTCCGAAAAGAAGGTTCAGCGGGGTCATACTTGCCGTTGACCACGATGACCGACCAGCCGTGCTGTGCCGCGAATTCGATAAAGTTAAGTATAGTGGTGCTTTTGCCACCGCCCGTGGTGCCGCAAATGAAGACGTGATGGTTGATCTCCCTAACGGTTATGAGCACCGGCCTGCCCCGGTCGTCCACGCCGAT
>DTYU01000260.1 GCA_012961725.1 Desulfotomaculum sp. | reverse complement strand
GCAATACACCGTACAACCTGTTCGAAGCTTGTACCGTGATCGAGATGCAGGGCCACCGGAATGTAGGTCTGTTCAATAGCGCTCTTTGCCATCGCGGCGATGTAACCGAGCCCGGCGTATTTGATCGCCCCCTGACTCGCCTGAAGAATGACCGGTGCATCCTCCGCCTCTGCCGCAGCAATGATCGCCTGAACGATCTCCATGTTGTTACAGTTGAAGGCGCCAACAGCATAGCCGCCATCCGCTGCTGCCTTCAAGAGACGCTCGGCAGTAACTAAGGGCATCTCTTTCCTCCATAAGCAGGAATTATACGTCTGCACAACTGCGCAACTACTCAATGCAAAATGCAAAGTGCAAAACGAAAAATGCAAAATAACAAAGAGGTTTACTTAAAACGCCTGTTGGAATTTTGCCTTTTGCAATTTGATATTTACATTTTGCAATGAGATTTCCCTATTCAAGTAGCAGCACATAAGAGCGCCTTTACAACGCTAATGTTAAATTGCCTAAAGTAACTTCGTAAATACGCAAACCGTTCTGGGATCCTACTTATTATCCCTCTTGATGCCTCTTTTCTTGCCCCGCGTGAGATTATCCAAGTTCGAGAAGCCAAGCCGGGAGAGTTCGATTGCCGGAAGCTCCTGCAGATGAACGAAATCCTCTTCTGTCTCAGCATAAATGATCGTTATTCGATCGCAGTTCTTGCAACGCAGCTCCAAGCGGTCGGGTAAAACCTCAAGCTCTATCCTGTTTTTCCCGCAAGGACAAAAAATGCCGCCCTCGTCGGCCATCTCCTGCAGATAGTTGAGCACCTCAAACATCACATCTGGATTGGAAAAATAACCCGGTCCCCCAAGTTCCTCGATCAGCGACTCAAGCTCTTCCTGGTATGTCTGAATGGTGGCCCGCACCTTATCCCTGGGTCCTATGCTGCCGAGTTCCAAACCGGTTTCTAAGCACATTAGCGGCGTGACATCCGCCGACCAGATCTTTTTCCCGGAAAGCTGGTAGTCGTGGCGCAAGTCACAAATCGTGCACTCTATATCCAGGCTGTATGTAACATGGTCCCGCGTTGAAACCCTGGCCTTTTCCACGCCGCACGAACAGATGACCCTTCCGGGCTTCCTCTTTGAGACGGAGAAGCGGGAAAGGTGAAAGAGTTCCAACCTCCCACAGTCAGGACAGCGCAACGCGATTACTGTATCGGTGGGAACAACCATAATTCCTGACCTCCTCAAGGTTTCACCCGGCCATCCCGAAACAGCCTGTAGCACCGGCGAAACCAAAGGCTGGCGCTAAGAGTTCACTTCGATATGCCTGCAAAAGCCGCTTTTTGCTGTAGTTCGTTACAACGCAGCGAACTCCTGCTAACAAAGACACCTTTTTGTCTGCACGCATATAAGTAATTTATGGTCTTTCTGGCAAAAACGGCACCGTTCTTTGCACCAAGCGGCGCAAATCCTCCAGGTTAAAGGGTTTGACAAGGCAGCCGGCAAAACGGCTCGGGTCGGCGTAAGTGCCGGCCTCTCCGCTCATGATTATTATCGGCGCTCCCGGCGCCAAACGCCCGATCTCTTTGGGTAAGTCTATCCCGTCGGCTCCAGGCAGCTTTAAATCAAGCAAAACAAGCGCCGGCGGCTCGCCTGCCGCCATCCTCAGGCCCTCCTGCCACCTGATGGCCGTTTTCACCCTGTATCCGGCGGCGGTTAACGCCTCTTCAACCAACCAGCAGATGTGCTTTTCGTCGTCGATTACAAGTACGTAAGACACCTCAGCCCTCCGGCAGCATCGTGGGCGGAAGCAGCGGCATAACCGCCCCTATAACGACAAATACGGCCGCAACAAAGACCCCCGTTAAGACCAAGACGACTGCAACAGGCGTTACCACGGTCAAAACCGCGGCACCGCCCGAGAAACGGTGCACTTCACGTAACCCGATGATCAGGAGCACTGCGCCCCACGATAAAACAACGAGACCGGCTGTAATACTCAGCGCCGCGCTGATTATCTCCGAAGCCCGCAACAGCGTTAGAATCAACTGCAACGGCACTAAGAAGACACCGGGCAGCCCGGAAAGGGCATAAACCGCAAGCGTTCCTTTCGGGGTACCCCTACCGCCCCAAAGCTCCGCCAAGAGGTGGAGGAGCGAACCGTAGAGAAACCACTTGAGGCCTGCAAAGACCAGCGTAAAAAACAAGAAAAACACAGAAAGTCCCGTAAGCACCGGGGCCAAGGCCGTGGCCTCCATACCGGGCGTATCCGCAAGCGTCGTACGAAATACGAACCATCCTGCGATGCCATTGCTGAACGCCAAGACGAATAAAACCGCAGCAGCCTGCCCGAAAGGAGGCCTCTCCGACATACCGCGGAAGGTCGCGACAGGGTTGAAAAGCACGCCGTATATCAAATCGAAAAAACCCTGCCTTTTGATCTCACCCACTGTTTCCACGGGTTACCCCTCCCTCAAATTTCGGGGACACCATACTAAATTTTTAAAAGTGCGCAATTCTTATCGCCGTGAATGACTCCTCCGATACAAGATCCCGCCAAGGAAAAATGCATCAAGCCATATCGCTCAACGCTGTATTACAGCAGGGCAAAGCAGCCACGCCGGCAGCATATCAGGCAAAAAGAACGCCCTGTTGCTGATATCTCCAAAGAGCCGCTCCCAGAATAAACGCTGCGGCCCTAAATTCACCACTTCAGGTTTGCCTTCGATTCCAGCAATCTCTCCTGCATAGCGAACCGCGTCACGAAGATCGCCGAGTTCATCCACCAAACCCGCCTCTTTCGCCTGCCGTCCGGTGAATACCCGACCGTCGGCTAAGGTCAAAACCTCATCTCGTGCCATCCCTCTTCCCCTGGCAACCCGGTCCACAAACTGGTCGTAGATGTCATCAACCATCGCTTGAAAGATCGCCCTTTCCTCGGGTGTCAGCGGCCGGCTTGCCGAACCCATGTCCTTATGGGGACCGCTCTTGAAGGTCTCCCAGTCAATTCCAAGCTTCCCGTACAGCCCGGTCAACTCCACTGTCTGGATCAATACCCCGATGCTTCCGGTAATGGTCGCCGGATTGGCAAATATCCGGTCGCTGTCCGCAGCGATCCAGTAAGCTCCGGAAGCCGCCATGTCCCCCATTGAGGTCACAACCTTTTTTCCGGCCTTTTTAACCCGCGCCACTGCCTGCGCAACCTCCTGGGAGGCTGCTGCTGTGCCGCCCGGGCTGTCAACCCTTATCACGACCGCCTTGATGCCTGGATCCTCCTCGGCCCGGCGAAAGGCCTCGAGTACCCCGCTGATCCCTGCCGTTCCGCCGCCAAACGGGCCGCCGCCAACCCCTTCCGAAGTGATGATCCCGTGAATATGGACGATACCGACCTTCCCGCCGCCGGGCAGGCTCCTTTCAACAGGCCCCCTGCCGGCTCCTACAACAGCCGCAATAACCACTGAAACTATGAGCAGCCCGAGTATGAGCGCACCGATGACCTTCTTCACCAAAACACCCCGCTTCCAGCAGCCGGCATTAAGACGGCCGTTTCATCAGACTATTTAGAAAAGGATCTGGTTTCGAACGCCGCGGCCGCCCCCACGAACCCCTTGAATAACGGATGCGGCCTCGAAGGCCTGGACCTGAACTCCGGGTGGAATTGGGTTGCTACAAACCAGGGATGATCGGTCAGCTCTACGATCTCCACCAGCCGCCCGTCGGGCGAAAGACCGCTGAAACGGAATCCTGCTTCTGCAAAGATCTCCCGGTAAGCATTGTTAAACTCATACCGGTGGCGGTGCCTCTCCTGTACCTTCAACATTCCGTAAGCACGGTGGGCAAGAGAGCCAGCCGCAATATGGCACGGATAACTGCCGAGGCGCATTGTCCCGCCGCGGTCCGTAACCCCCTTTTGTTCGGGCAGGAGGTCGATGACCGGATCCGGGGCTGCCGGATCAAGCTCGGCACTGTTGGCTCCCGCGAGACTGAGAACCGAACGGGCGAACTCCACCACCGCTAACTGCATTCCCAAACAGATACCTAAGTACGGTATCTTGTTCTCACGGGCATAACGTATAGCCTGGATCTTCCCCTCGGCACCGCGCTCCCCAAAGCCGCCCGGCACTAAGATTCCGCCGGCACCGTCAAGCAAGACACCGGGGGACGTTCGCTCAAGCTCCTCCGCCTGTACCGCCTTTACATCCACGCGGAGATTGTGTGCAATCCCGGCATGACACAGCGCCTCGTTTACGCTGAAATAAGCATCCCTCAACTCAACATACTTTCCGACCAAGGCAATGGTCACAGTAGAACGCGGGTTTTTCAAGCGGTGGACCATCTCTTCCCACTCGCCCAGATCAGGATGCCTGCAGTTCAAAGCCAGCCGCTTTGCGACGTAATCTCCCAAGTCCTGCGCCTCCAACCGCAGCGGTACTTCATAAATGGTCTGAGCGTCCACTGCTTCGATCACCGCTTGCGGTTCAACGTCACAGAAAAGAGCGATCTTCCTTTTCATCTCCGAGGAAAGCGGCAGCTCAGATCGGCAAACGATAACGTCGGGCTGAATGCCGATGCCCCGCAGCTCTTTTACGCTGTGCTGTGTAGGCTTGGTTTTTTGCTCGTTCGCGCCGCACAAGTAAGGAACCAGGGTGACATGAAGATAGAGTGTATCTTCCCTGCCGAGATCGATCCTTAACTGACGGATCGCCTCGAGAAACGGCAGGGATTCGATGTCACCCACTGTACCGCCGATCTCAACGATTACCACGTCCGCAGCGGTTTCTTTTCCGAGAAGCAGGATGCGCTCCTTGATCTCATTGGTGATGTGAGGGATAACCTGCACCGTGTTCCCCAAAAAATCGCCGCGGCGCTCTTTGGTGATAACCGACCAGTAAATAGTACCGCTGGTTACGTTGCACAGCCGGCTTAAATCTGCATCGATGAACCGCTCATAGTGACCTAAATCAAGGTCAGTTTCCGCACCGTCTTCAGTCACGAAGACCTCTCCATGCTGAAACGGGCTCATCGTCCCCGGATCAACGTTGATGTAAGGATCGAGCTTCTGCATCGTAACGCTGAGTCCGCGGCTTTTCAAAAGCCTCCCGAGCGAGGCCGCCGTTACCCCCTTGCCGAGCGAAGAAACCACCCCGCCGGTCACAAAGATGTACTTCGCCATAAAGTCAACCGTCACATCCTCTCCGGAGCATGAATCCCTAAAAGCCGCAAGCCCTGCCGGAGAACTGTTCCCGTGGCCTGGACCAGTGCCAAGCGCGCTCCTTCCAAGGCCTCACCGGCGCCAATCACCCGGTGTACATTATAAAAGGCATGAAAGAGTCCGGCCAACTCGTAGAGATAGCCGGTCAGCCGGTGCGGCGCAAGGTCAAGGGCGGCATCCGCGGCTTCCTCGGGAAAATCCGCCAACTTACGTATCAGCCGCTCCTCCTCTTCCGCAGAGAGCACGCTCAAGTCAAGCTCCGCCCAAGCGGGTAACCGCAAACCCTTCAGGGCAAGCTGCCGAAAAAGGCTTGCGATCCGGGCATGGGCGTACTGGACGTAGTAGACCGGATTCTCCATGCTCTGCGTCCGTGCCAAGTCGAGGTCGAAATCTAAGTGGCTGTCGGCGCTGCGGTGTACGAAAAAATAGCGGGCGGCATCAACACCCACTTCCTCGAGCAGCTCATCGAGCGTGACGAACTCCCCCGTCCTTTTGGACATTCGGACGATTTCTCCGCCCCTGAAGAGGCGCACCAACTGTATAATTACTACATCCAAAACCTCCGGATCGTAGCCGAGCGCCTTAAGCGCCGCTTTCACCCGCGGTACGTGACCGTGGTGGTCGGCCCCCCAAACGTTGATAAGCCAGTTGAAACCGCGTTCGAGCTTGTTGACGTGATAAGCGATGTCTGCAGCAAAATAGGTAGCCGCACCCGTAGAGCGCACAAGAACCTCGTCCTTATCGGCCCCATAATCGGCGGCCCTGAACCACAAGGCCCCTTCGTGGCTGTAAGCGGCCCCCCGTTCCCTCAGCTCCTCGACAATGCGCGCCACCGCACCGCTCTTATGCAACTCCTCCTCGGAAAACCAAACGTCGTACCGAACCCCGAAACTCTCCAGCGACGTGCGAATGGCGCTGATCTTTTCCGAGACCGCAAACCGGACAAGCGCTTCGCGCCGCTTGGCGGGAGAAGCCGCTAAATAATCGTTCCCAGTCGCCGCGATAAAACGCTTTACCGTCGCAACGAGATCCTCCCCGTGATAACCGTCCTCCGGCACCAAGACGTCCTCACCGTACTGCTGTAAGTAGCGCGCCTCCAGCGAAGCCGCGAACCGTTCTATCTGGTATCCCGTATCGTTTACGTAAAACTCCCTGGTCACCGTGAAACCGCAAAATTCCAAAAGCGCGGCGATACTGTCACCTAACGCCGCCCCGCGGGCGTTTCCCATGTGCAGCAGCCCGGTGGGGTTGGCGCTCACAAACTCGACGTTTATCTTGCGCCCGCCGCCGATTTTCGAACGGCCGTAGTCCTCGCCCCGGATGATGATCTGACGCAGCGCCGCTTGCAGCCACTCATGCCGGAGGTAAAAATTAAGAAAGCCCGGCCCCGCGATCTCTATCCTTTCCACCCACGGGCATTGCGAAAGATCAAAGTTCTCCTTTATCAGAGCGGCAACTTCGCGCGGGGGGCGGCGGGCGGCCTTAGCTAATTGCATAGCGATATTTGTAGCAAAATCACCGAATTTTTCCTCACGGGGCGAATCAACGACAAAATCGGGGGTTTGTACCTCTTCCGGAATACCGAGCGCTATTCGGGAGGTCAAGGCAGCTTGATGAAGCATCCGGGTGATCGCCGCCCGAATCTCGTTCCGAAGAGAATCCATTTCAAACCTCCCTGACGGTTATCTCAAGCGCCTGGCAGCCTATATGCTGGCGGTCCAGTGTCAGATCATATTCTAAACTAATGCTCCCACCCACTTCTGTCAAGTCGACCTCGACCTTGCGCGGGAGAACGTCGCAAAACATGCTCCCGAAAGGCGTAACATAATTGCCCCTGTTAGGAACGCCGACTTCAAAAACCTGCTTCAGTTCCTGCGCCCCCATCCGGTTTAGGGTTACGCGGCATGGCTCGGCCTTAAGCGTGGTCGTGGTCCCGGCCATTCCCGAAACCTCTGATTCACTGTACACAATGTAAAAATCATCGCTCCGGCGGAAGTAGCTTCCGCGGGTTACGAGTTCGATCGTTTCCTGTTTGCCGAGTTCATCCGTCAGGGTCCCCTTGACGGTAACCAATACCTCCTTCTTCACTGGTTCACCCCACAGTCAGTAGTCAGTATTCAGTGGTTCTTATGTACTGCCTACCGCCTACTGATGAATAACAATAAGGGGGCTGAGACCGAGTTCTCTGCCCCCGCCACCAAACTTTGTTGATTCTACATAGTGCATCAATATTCCTGCCGCCCGATTCCGCCTGGGCATAATTTCCCCCGTCCAATCCGGCCTCATCTGGCAGAATGGAGAGCCCCTTGCGGTGATACAGCGGCGCCGGTCTTTTTCAGCCGCTTAAGAAAACCCGCCATCCTTTTGAACGCCTCGGTCAGATTCGACACTGAAGCGGCATAAGAGCAGCGGATAAAACCTTCGCCCCCTGGACCGAACGCGGTGCCAGGAACCACCGCCACCCGTTCCTCGAGAAGCAGTCGCTGGCAAAACTCTTCCGAACCGAGCCCTGTTTCACGAACGGAAGGGAAGGCGTAAAACGCGCCCCCCGGTTCGAAGCAGGGCAGGCCCATCTCCTTGAAGGCGTTGATTACCAGCCGGCGCCGGTAGTTGTACTGCCTTACCATCTGGCGCATCTCCTGCAGCCCGTTTTTCAGCGCCTCCATCGCCGCCATCTGAGCGGTGATCGGCGCACAGAGCATCGTATACTGGTGGATCTTGGTCATTGCACCGATGAAGGCCTCGCTGCCTGCAGCATACCCCAAACGCCAGCCCGTCATGGCAAAGGCCTTGGAAAACCCCTGGAGAACCACCGTCCTCTCCCGCATCCCCGGCAGCCGGGCAATGGATACGTGTTCTCCGTCATAAGTAAGCTGGGCGTAAATCTCATCGGAGATGACCACGAGGTCGCGCTCAACAACCACCGCTGCTATATCCTCAAGCTCCGCCCGCGGCAGGACGGCGCCCGTGGGGTTATTCGGATAAGCCAAGAGAAGGACCTTGCTTTTCGGAGTCACGGCTTTCTCCACCTGATCTGCGGTTATCCGGAAGCCGTTGTCCATTGTGGTGCGCAAGGTGACCGGCACGCCGCCGGTCAAAATGGTACACGGGATATATGAGACATAGGTCGGTTCCGGGATCAACACCTCTTCCCCCGGCGCCACAAGCGCCCTAAGCGCCAAATCAAGCGCCTCGCTGACGCCGACGGTGATCAGGATCTCCGTTTCCGCATCATAGCGGAGGTGAAAAGCCCGGTTCAGGTAGCGCGAAATCTCCTCCCGCAGCTCTTTCAGACCTGAGTTTGAAGTATACATGGTGTAACCTTTCTCGAGCGCGTAGATACAGGCCTCCCGGATCCTCCAGGGTGTTACGAAATCGGGTTCCCCGACGCCGAGTGAAATCACCCCTTTCATCTCGGCCGCCAGATCAAAAAACCGGCGTATCCCGGAGGGCGGGATGTCGCGCACCGCCGGATTCACGTATTCGTCCCAAGAGTTCACGGGGAAACCACCAGCCTCGGCGCAGTCTCTTCCTTCCCTTCAAGAAGGATGCCGTTCTCCTTGTAACTCTTTAAAACGAAGTGCGTTGTGGTGCTTACGACGCCGTCTATCGGCGCCAAACGCGTAGCTACAAAGAAGGCGACGTCCTGCATCGTCCTTCCCTCAACTTCCACCGCCAGGTCGTACGTACCGGACATCAGCCGCATCGTCCGCACTTCCGGAAAGCGCGCAATGCGGTCTGCCACTGCATCAAACCCGACATCGCGCTGGGGGGTGACCTTTACCTCAATCAGCGCGGTCACCCTATCCAGACCAATCTTATTCCAGTTGATCAGTGTTCGATAACCTAAAATGAGATCCTCCTGTTCCATCTCCCGGATTGTTTCTTCCACCGCCGCTGCTTCCATGTCAAGCATTGCGGCCAGCTCCTGAGGCGTCTGCCGCGCATTGGCTTCCAGTAGCTCGAGAATCTCTTTCTTTTTGTTTTTGTCCATAGTACAGGCCTCCTTATCAGGGCGTATTAAAAGCTAAAACCGCTT
>DTYU01000259.1 GCA_012961725.1 Desulfotomaculum sp. | reverse complement strand
CCGGCAAGGAGCTTCTTTATGCGGTTCAATGCCGGGTATGCCGGCGATTACTTCCCAGACTTGCTACCCTTGTCAGGATATCATAGAAAAGGGCACTTTAGAAGGCCTTTTGGCGTATTTGGAAAAGCCCCGGCAACTTCCACCTTGCAAACCCACACTTTCCAATGTAATAAATTGACAAGATTTGGTTTAAACCTTAATGATGCATAAAAAATCATTTGTCAGGGCAAAATAATAAGGGCCATCTCTTGACTAAAACTTACGGGAGGGATTTGATGCCGCGCCGGAGACGGAAGACCCTGATTCCGGAAGCCGAACCTGCTCTCGATAGGTTTAAGTACGAGGTGGCGGAAGACCTTGGGCTCGCCGACAAGGTCAAACGTGTGGGCTGGGGTGACATGACCAGCCGGGAGTGCGGCCTCGTCGGCGGTAACATGGTTAGGCGGATGATCCGCTACGCCGAGGAGAAGATGCCCAAGGACCAGACCCAATAACGTGAATAGCAGGGAGTTTCTCCCTGCTATTCAAACTATTTTTCGCTTTCCTTTTCTTCCTGCGCCTTCTTGATTATCCTTTCGGCGATCTGTCCCGGAACCTCTTCGTACGAACTGAAATTCATGGTGAAGGAGCCCCGTCCCTGAGTCATCGATTTAAGGTCGATCGCATACCGGGCCATTTCGGCCAGCGGTGCCAAGGCCCGGATCTTCGTAACCTTACCTGTAGGCTCCATGCCTAAGATGCGGCCGCGTTTGGCATTCAGGTCGCTGATCACGTCACCCATAAATACGTCCGGCACCAAGACTTCAACCTCCATCACCGGCTCAAGCAACACCGGTTTTGCCTGTTGCATCCCCTTCTTAAAGGCCATAGAAGCGGCGATCTTGAAGGCCAGCTCCGATGAGTCCACCGGATGGAAAGAGCCGTCATACAGCGTCACCGCCACATTTGTTACGGGATAACCTGCCAAGACGCCTTCGTTCATGGCTTCCCTTATGCCTTTTTCAACGGCGGGGAAGTATTGGCTCGGGACAGCGCCCCCGAAGATGTCTTCCGCAAATTTGAACTCCTCCTCCGGCAACGGCTCGATTTTTAACCAGACGTGGCCGTACTGGCCGCGCCCGCCGGTCTGCTTCTTATATTTGCCCTCGACCTTCGCTTCCGCCCGCACCGTTTCGCGGTACGGAATCTTGAGCGGTTTCTGGCTGACTTCCAGGCCGAACTTCCGCTTGAACCGCTCAAGGATCATGTCCAACTGGGTCTCGCCGATCCCGGTTATGACCGTCTGTTTTGTCTCGATGTTCTTCGTCACCCGGACGGTGGGCTCCTCTTCCACCAGACGGGCGAGAGCGCTGGCCAGTTTATCCTCGTCCCCCTGGGTCTTTGGTTCAACCGCGATGCTGAGCGTAGGTTCAGGGAAATCGATCCCCGCCAAGGTCACCGGTTTGTCCTTCTGGCAAAGGGTGTCGCCCGTTGTGGTATCTGTCAGCTTAACGAGCGCGCCTATGTCACCCGCCGGAATCCTTTCGGTCTGCTGCTGATTCTTGCCCCGGAGGAAAAAGAGCTGGCTGATCTTTTCCGTTTTTTCCTTTGTGCTGTTATAAAGGCTGGTGTCCCCCGCCAGCACGCCGCTAAAGACCCGGAGATAGTTCATGCGCCCCACGTACGGGTCGGCTATCGTCTTGAAGACAAGGGCCGACAGCGGTCCGTCCTTGGCTTCCGGTGCAGGTAAGAAGCGAACGCAAAAGTCAAGGAGCGTCTTAACCCCTAAGTTTTTGGTTGCCGCACCGCATAAAACAGGCACAAACTTGGCCTCTTGCAGCCCTTTTGCCAGCCCCGCCCGGATCTCCTCAGCACTCAGTTCCACGCCTTCGAGATACTTCATCAGGTATTCATCGTCGGTTTCAGCCGCCGCTTCGATCATTTTCTCCCTGTACTCCTGGACCTTCGCGCCCAGGTCTTCGGGGACCGGGGCCTCCTTTTCCCCCTTGCCTTCATCAAGGTATGCCTTCTCGCCCAGTACATCCACCACGCCCCGGAAGCTGTCCGCGGCGCCGACAGGAACCGTAAACGGCACAAAGTTCGCGCCGAACTTGGCGCGCAGCTCTTGTAGGACCCGGTCGAACTCGGCGTTTTCCCGGTCGAGCTTGTTTACGAAGACCGCCCGCGGCATTTCTCCCGCCCAGTCCCAGATCGCTTCGGTCTGCACCTCGACCCCGCCGACGCCGCAGACCGTAAAGAGCGCTCCTTCGACCACGCGCAAAGCCGCTTTGACCTCCCCGACAAAATCGGCGTATCCCGGTGTGTCCAAGAGATTGACCTTGGTGCCTTCAAGCTCGCAGGGCACGACGGCCGTATGCACAGTGATGCCCCGCTTCACCTCCTCTGGATGGTAGTCGGCGGTGGTCGTACCATCTTCCACTCGGCCGAGGCGGGAAATCGCACCGGTGTTATAAAGCAGTGCCTCGACGAGCGAGGTCTTTCCGGTTCCGCCATGACCGACCACGGCTACATTTCTCAGGTCTTTTGCCGCATAGTTCTTCAAACTGTTTTCCCCTCCCGATGGTATTCTTTCCAAAAGATTCTGCTTGTTGCACCGGGGTTAACGTTTTAACTGTATTTTCTTCTATAGGAGTTTGATAAATCCTGTCTGGATATCAGTTTTTCTTAAAATCAAAAGCCTTTTGGTGCGTCAACATTCAAGCCCAGTTATTTTTGGCAGGACGAGCATAGATATAGCTTAGTGGACCGGGCTTGCCAGCCTTGTTTTGAGCACGGAGGCCAAGATGATTTCCCGTCAGTCGTTGCTTACCGGTACCCTCGTGCTCGCGACTGCCAGCACAGTCAACCGGGTCATCGGTTTTGTCTATCAGATCTTTCTCATCCGGCTTATTCGGGCCGAGGGAATAGGCCTGTTCAACATGGTATTCCCGCTCTATGTTCTGGCCCTTGTCATTGCTTCACTGGGGATTCCGGTGGCCGTCGCAAAATTGGTATCGGACGCCGTAACCCAGAAGGAATACGGCAAGGCTTACCGCATTCTGCGCCTCTCTCTGTTGTACACTATCGTTTCAAGTCTGCTTGTAACCCTCGCGGTAATGGCCGCCGCCAGTTTCGTCAGCGGCAGAATCCTTTCAAACCCTGAGACCCGCTTACCGTTTGTGTGCCTCATTCCCGGGATTTTCATTGTCTCCATCTGTTCGGTGTTCAGGGGCTTTTTCCAGGGGCTCCAGAACATGGTTCCCACCGCGGTCACCCAGACCGTGGAACAGTTTATCCGGGTAGTTGCTGGTCTTTCCCTCGCTTCGCTTTTTATCGATCAGGGCGTGGTCGCGGCGGCCTGCGGCGCGTCCCTGGGCGTGGTATGCGGCGAGCTTGCCGGATTTCTGCTGATGTTAGGCTGCTTTTTCCGGAGCCGGTCCTTGCCTCACGCCGGAAGGCAGCGGGCGGGCGAGGCCGGCCTCACCCGTGAAATCTTCCGCCTCTCACTGCCGGTTGCTTTAATGAGGCTCGTTTCGACCGGTTTTCTATCACTGGACGCCGTGTTGATCCCGCACAGACTGATCGCCGCCGGCCTGCCGACACGCGCGGCCACCGGCGTTTTTGGACAGTTTACCGGAATAGCGCAAACCCTGCTTTACACTCCGGGGGTCATAACGGTCTCGCTCTCTACCGCCCTCGTGCCGGCCGTCGCCGAAGCCCTCACCGCGCGGAATCCCGGCCTTTTCCACTCCAGGGTCAACAACGCCCTGCGCCTGACGATGCTCACCGGACTGCCGAGCGCGATGGTGCTGTGCATGGTTGCAGAGGAGCTGTGCGGGGTTGTTTTCGGCTACCCGGAGGCGGGCGCCGTCTTGAAAGTGCTTGCGCTCGGTGCACCCTTTCTTTACCTGCAGCAGACCACGACTGGAATCCTCCAGGGGCTCGGGCGGCCGCTCGTTCCCTTCCGAAACCTGGTGGTGGCCTCGGTCTTTAAGCTGACCGGCATATACTTCCTTACGGCGATTCCTGCCTGCGGCATCTGCGGGGCCGGTGCCGCCGTGGTTTGCGGTTTTCTGATTATGAGTATGCTTAATTTGGCCGACCTCAGGCGGCTGACCGGCTGTGCCGTTGAAATCAAAGAGATCTTGGCCAAGCCGCTGATTGCAACGGCGCTGGCCGCTGCGGTGTTGCATTTCAGCCACGGCTGTTTTGCTGCCCGTGCCCCGCAGGCGTTGGGGCTTTTAGCCGCCGTTGCACTCACGGGGGCGAGCTATGCCTTTTTCGTAATGCTGACCGGGGCGCTAAGACCAGGCGAGCGCAGACGGTTCTTGTTAATCTTTTATAAGCTTTTTACTGCTCTCAAAAGATAGCACTTTATCCGGCGGCCGCGGCATAAATTTAGCATAAACGGTTGACAGGGGGAAAGCAAGCGGTGTAAACTGTTTTTAACTGAATAATTGACGCGAGCCGAGAAGAGTTTGAGAAGAGTTGAGATGAGCGCAGATGAGACTGGTAAGCAAGCAGGAGTAAAGCCGGTGCCTCATTTGGGTGCTGGCTTAATTTTTGCCGAGGGGAGCGGGCACCGAGTGATTCAACCATCCCTGGAAGAGTACCTCAGGCTGAGCGGTGGGTACGGGGTGGTTCCCGTTTACAGGGAGGTAATCGCCGACATCGAGACCCCGATCGCAGCCTTTAAAAAGGTCGCGTCATCTCCGGCATACCTGCTTGAATCAGTCTCCGGCGGGGAGTTCCTCGGCCGGTACAGCTTTATCGGTTTCGACCCCTTCCTGATTTTCAAGGCCAAAGGAAGTTCCTGCTCATTAAGCGGTGAGGGGGAAGACCGGTCTTTTGACGATTCACCCATGGAGCGGCTCGAGAGACTGTTTGGCGAACTGCGCGGCCCCCGCCTGGAAGGACTGCCCCGGTTTTACGGCGGCGGGGTCGGGTATTTCGGCTACGACTTTGTCCGGAACCTGGAGCGGCTCCCCCTCAATACCGTCGACGATCTTGGGGCTTACGACTGCCACCTCGTTTTTACGCGGGTGGTATTGATCTTCGACCACGTCCGGCGGCGGCTTACCGTAGTGGTGAATACGCGGCCGGGAAGGAACCCCCGCGCGGCGTATGACGGGGCGGCAGACCAGATTAACGGTGTGCTGGCAAACCTGCGAAAACCGGCGGCATTAGGCTGGGAAATACCGCTCTCCGGTGTGAGTCCGGCACTGACCGTTAATATGGAGAAGGAGGAGTTTCTGAGCGCCGTGCGCCGGGCGAAGGAGTATATCCAGGCGGGCGATATCCTGCAGGTGGTGCTGTCGCAGCGTTTCTCCCAGCGGTTTGACGGCGATCCGTTTGAGGCTTACCGCCGCCTCCGGGTGATCAACCCCTCCCCCTACCTTTTCTATCTTGATTTCGGTGATCCGGTGGTGATCGGCTCTTCGCCGGAGATGCTCATCCGGGTAGAGGACGGGGTGATCCGCACCCGGCCGATAGCGGGAACCCGCCCGCGGGGCAAGGACGGTGCGGAGGATGAGGCCCTCGCGGCGGAGCTGCTCGAGGACCCCAAGGAACGGGCGGAGCACATCATGCTGGTGGACCTGGGGCGCAACGATTTGGGGCGGGTCTCCCGCCCTGGGACGGTTCGGGTTTCAGAGTTCATGGCGGTCGAAAGATACTCCCACGTGATGCATATCGTCTCCGAGGTACAGGGGCTGCTGTCTCCGGAGCACTCCGCTTTGAGTGCCTTATATGCCTCTTTTCCGGCGGGGACCGTTTCCGGCGCCCCTAAGGTCCGGGCGATGGAGATAATTGAAGAGCTTGAGCCGACACGGCGGGGTATTTATGCAGGGGCCGTAGGTTACTGCGGCTTTACAGGGAATCTTGATACCTGTATCACCATCCGGACGATCGTGATAACCGGCGGGAACGCGCATGTGCAGGCAGGAGCCGGGATAGTGGCAGATTCCGACCCTGAACGGGAGTACACCGAGACGATCAACAAGGCGCAGGCGCTCTTGACCACCCTGCGGGAGGCGGCCGGGGCGGATTCTGGTTTTTCTGGCGGCATGGTAAAGGGGCAGCTAAACATAGAAAACAAAAGTTTACCTGAAGCCCGAGCGGTGAACCGCGAACGGTAAGGAGGTGTTCGATCTGGTACTGATGATCGATAACTACGACTCCTTCACTTACAACTTGGTCCAGTACTTGGCCGAGATAGGTTCGGCGGTGGAGGTCTTCCGGAACGACGCCGTCACCCTTGAGCAGATTGCACAAATAGGCCCGTCGCACATCGTGCTGTCTCCGGGTCCGGGCACGCCCAACGAAGCGGGAATCTGCCTTGACCTGATCAGAGAGTTTGCCGGGCGGATCCCCATCCTGGGGGTCTGCTTGGGGCATCAGGCCATCGGCCAGGCGTTTGGGGGGAGAGTGGTCCGCGCGGGCAGGCTGATGCACGGCAAGACCTCGCCGATACACCACGACGGGCGGACGGTTTTCCGGGGCATCCCTTCACCCTTTACTGCCACGCGGTACCACTCGCTCATCTTAGCGGCGGAGGATCTCCCCGGGGTGCTTGAGGTCAGCGCGCAAACGCCGGAAGGTGAGATAATGGGGCTGCGCCACCGGGAATACCCGATCGAAGGGGTGCAGTTCCACCCGGAATCGATCCTTACGGAGTACGGAAAGGAGCTGCTGCGGAACTTCTTGGGTCTGGGGAACTGATTTGGCGGAACAGTAATTTAGTATGGTGTCCCCGAAATTTTAGGGAGGAGAGAGCTTGATCAGAGAGGCACTGGCGAGAGTGGTTTCAGGAGAGAACCTGTCGATTGATGACGCACGGCAGGTGATGGGTGAGATCATGAGCGGTACCGCCACCGCGGCACAGATCGGCGGGTTTTTGGTCGGTCTCAGGATGAAGAGAGAGACGGCGGCCGAGGTGGCCGGTTTCGCCCAGGCGATGCGGGAGAAGGCAATCGGCTACGAATCAAGACACCCGCTGCTGGTGGATACCTGCGGTACGGGCGGTGACGGTGCACATACCTTCAATATCTCCACCACCGCCGCCTTTGTGGTTGCCGCCTCCGGCTGCAAGGTGG
>DTYU01000258.1 GCA_012961725.1 Desulfotomaculum sp. | reverse complement strand
GGGCCTTGACGCTGGCGTATTCCAGGTTTATAATTCCATTATCTTGGGAAGGGGAAAAGGTGATACAATGGCGGACGAACTCGAGGTCATTACCCTGGTGGATGAGGACGGCAAGGAACACAACTTTGAAGTCTTGGATATCTTAGAGGTCGACGGTTTGGAATACGCCATTCTTTTACCGGTCGTGCAGGACGAAGAAGCTGCCGAGGCCATCATCTTAAAGTTCAGCCAGGATGAGGAAGGAAACGAGATTTTGGTTGACCCTGAAGATGAAGAGTGGGAAAAGGTGGCGGATTTCTGGGAGGAAACTCGCTTTCAGGGGGATGATGATAGCTAAGAGGGGGATGTCTGCTTGTGCCGCAGACCCATTTTGGTTGCGGCTGTCGTGCTTGTTTTCGGTTTCGCAGCCGGTGCGTTCGCGCTTTGGACGGTAGAAAAGGCCAGCGTCCGTCCGGATGTCATTGTTGATGGGGTTAGCATAGGCGGAATACCTGTTGGAGGGTTCACCACCGCAGAGGCCGCGGCCAAGCTGAGGGAATACGAGGCACAGCTGCTCTCCCAGCCAGTGAGGCTGGAATGCGCCGGACAGGCTTGGCCTTTGCCGCTTAGAAGGGCCGGTGTTTGTGTTGATACCGCGGTCCTGCAAGAAGCGTCAGCCGTGGGGCATAGGGGATGGCTAATAAGGCGTTGCCTTGAAAGGCGGCGGGTTTCGCGAGAAGGTATTGATTTTCCGATCAAGGTGACGGTCGACAGGGAAAAGCTCACCTCCCTGGTGGCGGAATTGACCAAAGAACTGACGGTGTTACCCCGGAATGCCGGTTTCAAGGTGCTTCCCGATGACACCATCGTTGTTGTTCCAGGCCGGGATGGGCGGTATGCAGACGCAGCAGCTGCCCACAGCCAACTCATAGCGATTCTGAACCAGGGCAGCGAACCGGTGGTACGGCTCCGGCTTAAAAGCGTCCCGCCCGAACACACCACTGCTGAAATCCTTTCTATGGGTCTCGATTGCCTCCTCGGTGAGTTTACCACCCTCTTTAACGCCGACAAGCCCAATCGGGTCTATAACATCAGCGTTGCCGCCGGCGCGCTTGACGGATTGTTGGTGAGGCCGGGGGAGACGGTCTCCTTTAATAAAATTGTCGGTCCTCGCAGCACCGAGGCGGGTTACAAGACGGCGCCGATAATACTGAATAATCAATTTGTGGATGCCGTAGGCGGAGGAGTCTGCCAGGTCTCTACGACGTTATATAACGCGGTGCTGCTGACCGGGCTGGAAGTCGTGGAGCGGCGCAACCACTCGCTGCCGGTGGGATATGTACCGGCGGGGCGGGACGCAACGGTGGTTTACGGGGGCACCGATTTCAAGTTCCGGAACAGCACGGCCAAATACCTTTACATCCGCAGCTCGGTCAGCCGGAACCGCCTTACCGTTAAGATTTACGGCAACCACGATTTCAAACGCCGCGTAGAAGTCCGCAGTTGGGTGACCAAGATTCTCGAGCCTAAGGTTATCAGGTACGAGGATCCAAACCTCGAGGCCGGAAAAACCGTAGTCAAGCAAAAGGGGATCCGCGGCTGCCGGGCTCGTGCCGAGCGCCTTATCTGGCACGGGGACAAGGTGGTGAAAGAAGAGCTGCCGTCAAGCTTATATCATCCGCTCGACGAAATTGTGGCTGTGGGGACCAAGGTTATCCCGGCGGTGGTCTCGCCGCAGGAGCAGATAGCTGCACCGGATGGATTACCCGGTCAAGGGGCCGGCATATCCGCACAAAACGAGCCGGCGCCTGGAAACTCCATTGTCGATAGCATTTACAGATAAGGGGAGTCTAACATGGGAACGTTCGCTCCTGCCGTATGCAATGAGAACAGGCGGTCTTTGCCGGAAGAGGCCTTCAGCCGGAATAAATAATTTAGTATGGTGTCCCCGTAATTTCCCCCAGGGGAGTTTGGCAAGATGCCGGTCTGTTGGACAAGGTATAGTAAAAGGGTTCTGCAAACGCTGGAGGCTGTGAAAGCACGACGCGCTCTTGCTGTTGCGTCACTGCTTCTGGTGATCACGGTTTTCCTTGTAGGGGCGGCCGTTTCTTATCTTTCCTGGGGTTTGAAGCCGGCGGGAGGCGGCAAAACGATTGATTTCACAGTGCCGGAAGGGGCGACCGCGGGTTGGGTGGCAGAGAGGCTTTACCAAAAAGGAATAGTTAGAAACCCTACCCTATTTTGCTTTTACGCCCGCTCGCAAGGGCTTGACAAGCAGATAGCGACCGGAACCTACAGGGTTTCCTCGGAGCTTTCAGTACCGGAACTGCTCAGGTTGCTGACCAGCGGCCGGCGGGCGACGAAGCGGTTTACCATTCCTGAAGGGCTGACGGTCAAGGAGATCGCTTTACGGCTTGAGCAGCAAGATATTGTGTACGGCAAAGAGTTCTTAGACGCACTGAAAACCGGGAAGTTCGCTTATGCCTTCCTCCCGGACGACCTGGTTGGTCCAGCAAGGTTTGAAGGGTATCTTTTCCCAGATACATATCAGGTTTATTCCGACGTTCCAGCGGACGTGCTGGCTGAGCTTATGCTTCGCCGGTTTGCCGCGGTCTGTGAGGAACTGAATCTCTCTACCGAAGCGGCGAAACAGGGTTTGACCCTGCACGAGGCCGTAACGCTTGCGTCGCTGGTAGAGCGGGAGGCAAAGCGCAGCGATGAGCGTGCGCTCATTGCCGGCGTGCTTTACAACCGTCTGCGCAAAGGGATGCCGCTGCAGGTGGACGCCACTGTGCAATACGCCCTTGGCGAGCACCGGGAGCGCATCCTGTATGAAGATCTTGCGGTCGATTCCCCCTATAACACCTACCGTGTTACCG
>DTYU01000257.1 GCA_012961725.1 Desulfotomaculum sp. | reverse complement strand
GGCAGTGTTTTTTAGGGCTCCCAAACGGTCCTCAAGACCGTTTGGGACTCAATCCCTCCAGCGCCGATGGTACTGCTCTGGCGACGGAGCGGGAGAGTAGGTCGCCGCCGGAGAATTTTGAAAGGAACCTGCCCCGTATCTTAGCAAGCAGGTTCCTTTCTATTTTTTAATATTGATGGGCTGCGAAGAAAAACGAAAAGAGAATAGAAGGTATGAAATTCCTCGGCGAAGAATAATTCATGGGTACCCTCGCACCTGGAGGATCATAATGATCGAAAAATTTTTCGACATTCCCTTCATTGCTGATTTGGCGCTTCACGAAAAGCAAATTCAGCAAAACTACCGTCCAGTTATTGCTGTCCATAAGTGGTTTGCACGGCGTCCCGGCACCTTGTTTCGTGGTCTTCTACTCGCTGAGTTTGTAGAAGGCAATTTGAGAGAGACGTTTTACAAAGCCCATAACCTAAAAGGAATTACTGTAGCTGATCCCTTTATGGGAGGCGGGACACCCCTCCTTGAGGCCAATCGCCTTGGTTGTGACATTATTGGGTACGACATTAATCCAATGGCTTATTGGGTAGTCCGCCAGGAGATAGAAGATCTTGACCTCGCGGCCTACCGCCGGACGGCGGAGATGCTCCGGAACTGGTTAAATGAGAAAATCGGTCTATTCTATCGGACCAGATGTGTAAAGTGCAATTCAGATGCCCACGTGAAGTATTTTTTGTGGGTTAAAACTTACCGCTGTACCGAATGTAGGGAGACTTTCGACTTGTTTCCCGGCTATCTGCTTGCACAGAACCGGCGCCATCCGAAGAACGTAATCATATGTTCCGCCTGTGGGGAACTGAACGAGGTGGAGGATAGAAAAACAGCCAAACTGTGCTTTGCCTGTGGCACAGGCTTGAATCTCGCCGGTCCCGCAAAGCATAATCGTTGCACCTGCCCGAACTGCGGCAAGGTCAATCTTTATCCAGATGCTGCTCAAGGTACCCCCCGGCACCGTATGTTGGCTATAGAATATCATTGTCCCAACTGTAAACCCCGTCATATGGGCAGGTTTTTTAAAAAGCCTGACGAGACGGATTTGGCAAGGTACAAGAAAGCTGCAGAAAATTGGGCACAAATGGATGCCATGTACGTGCCTGGTGATGAAATTCCTCCGGGTGACGAAACCGACCGCCTCCTCCGCTGGGGCTATCGGCGTTACCGCGAGATGTTTAACGAGCGCCAACTGCTGGGCTTGGAGTTGAGCTGTCGGTTCATCACTCGGTGTCCTGATGAAGAGATTCGCAATGCCCTGGCAACCAATCTATCCGACCTGCTCCGGTATCAAAATATGCTCTGCCGCTACGATACGATGGCTCTAAAGTCGTTGGACATATTCTCCGTACATGGTTTTCCGGTCGGTCTGATACAATGTGAATCAAATCTCCTCGGGATTTCTGACGGTAAAGGTTCACATGTTGGCAGCGGGGGATGGCTGAATATTATTGAAAAATATGCCCGTGCCAAGGCTTACTGTCAAGAACCATTTGAAATCGAACATAAAAGAGGGCGGAAAGAGCGGCTCTTTATTAAAGGCGAATGGATTGGGAAGTGTCGTAAGGATTCAGTTACGCCGGAAGACAAGAAGGTCGAGTTATTCTGCGCCAGTTCAACCCTTTGTACATTGCCCTCTGCTTCAGTCGATGCGGTTTTAACCGATCCGCCCTACTTTGCCAACGTGCAGTATGCTGAATTGATGGATTTTTGTTACGTTTGGCTGCGCCGAATAGTTGCGGAAACTGACGGGATTTTTCATAAGCCTTCCACCAGGGATGCCGACGAGCTCACCGGCAACCTTACAATGGAACGAGGACTTCTCCATTTTACCAACGGGTTGGCGAAGGTTTTCAAAAATATGGCTCGTGCATTAAAGCCAGGAGCTCCCTTGATTTTTACCTATCACCACAATAATATCGGAGCCTACATCCCTATTGCCGTGGGCATTCTGGACGCGGGTCTTACTTGTTCCGCCTCAATCCCGTGCCCGGCGGAAATGGGTGCTTCCATTCACATTAACGGGACGGGCTCATCGATAATCGATACTGTTTTTGTCTGCAGGTCAACTGGAACCGTCCCCCGGCGGAAGATTGTTTCAAGCCCCCGTGAGATAGCAGAGCTTGTTCGAGAGGATTTGGAACAACTGCAAGCGGGAAACGTCAAGCTGACGCGCGGTGACGTCCGGTGCATTGTTTATGGACACCTTATTCGTTTAGCAATCTGGCATCTGCGTGAGGAATGGAAAATTAAATGGGCAACTACTGAGAAGCTTAAAATTGTTTCTCGGGAGCTTGAAAGACTCGGGGGCTGGCACGGTGTGGAGCAGTTCCTTTCGGAGGACTTGTCTCAAGCTCCCCGGTGCCGGGCTTTGATCGTCCGCGAAGAACAGGTTCCTTATGGAGGGCAACTTGATGAGGTACCCTTTTGAGGCTGCTTTTTCGGAGTTACATGCAAATCTTGATACTTTTGTCTCTTCTGTCTTCTCATGTCTCGAATCGGAGTTCTTAGTTCTGCCTAAAGGTGAGGGATTTATTGACTATCCCACCTTCGAAAAGGGATACGAGTACTTAAAGCAGGCCACGGTTGGCTTCCAAAACATTGAGGTCGCTCCCGTTTTAGAGGCGTTTTTTCAATCTCCAATAAGCTTCATCGTACTTCGAGCGATGCTGGGCTTCACTCCATCCGAGTGGGCCTATGTCACATCACAGCGCACTGGCGTTGAGGTAACCCAGGGGTTTGTGCGCTCTTTGGATCGTAGTGTTCGTATTGCACCGCTAACCCCTTGGCGAAAAGACCGGATTAGCCGGATTAAGCGGGAACGTGTTGCGGCATTGATAGAAACGGCCTGCCAACTACTTAAAACGCCTCTTCCACGAGTAGGTCCCGATAAGATTCACCGTTTAGATAAGGCCGATACGCGTGACGGCCCTGACGGAATCAGGGCGCTTGCGGGTATGGGAGTACCTTATGCCGTTCTCCTCTATGAGCGCTTCCTGGGGCGACCTTTTGCCGGACATCGCGACTCGGTATCGGAACTCGTAGGCGACATCCTGGAATCGGCTATCGAAAATGTGCTTGCCAAGGCGGCTATAAGCTACCGGAAGACCAAGCGGGCGGAGCGCGTTGCCGGCTTCGACCAGGCTCCCGATTTTATCATCCCGAGTGAGTTTAACCCCCAGGTTGTCATCGAGGCTAAGCTCACCGAGGATGACGGGGCTGCGCGTGACAAAATTACACGAATCCAGCACCTTGCGGAACTCAGTGAGTCGGGGCGTAAGTTTCAAGTTATCGCGTGTATTGCCGGCCGTGGCTTCGGTGTTCGCCGCGAGGACATAAAGAAGCTCCTGTTGGCCACCCGGGGCAAGGTCTTTACGCTGAAAACACTGGATCGGCTTGTAGAGTACAGCCGGTTGCGGGAGTTTCAATCGAAATAGCTGCAGGGCATTTCGGTCGAGGATTCTGAAGTATCTCCCTCTCTAACTGGGTCCCTCACCCATTTTGTTCGTATTCAATCCACTGCGTTGTCTGCCTTTTCTGTCGATTGAGTTGAACTTCAGCCGCGGCGGGAAGCAGATCAACCTCTATGTTGACAGCGACATCGCTTATGTGAGCAGTCCAATTCCTTCAAAAACATCCTACATCTCACTTCCCTGCCTGTCCCCGCCTGCCGTCGGGCAGGGGCAGACAGGTCAGCTCTTAACTTTAAGTGGCAATTGATTCTTGAATTGAACCAGTCAAGCCGATAGTGATAATGCGGGCCAGGAATCACCGTGCCGCGCTTCTGGATCTTGACCGGATCATCGCCGGCCAGCGGCCCGCATTAAGAGCTTGGAGGCGGTGTCTGCCGCGCTTGACAAGGTCATTGTGACGTTGCGGTAGGCGGTTGCGGCAGGCGGAAACTCACTGCCAGCCCGGGTCCGTCGGTACGGTTGCGTGCCGCGATCGCGCCGCCGTGCAAGATGACAAGCTGCTTGGCGATCGCCAGGCCCAGGCCGGTGCCGCCGGTACCGCTGTCGCGGGACCTGTCAAGCCGGTGGAACTTCTCAAAGATTCGCGAGAGTTCCGTTTCCGGCACCCCCGAACCGGTGTCGGCAACACTGAATCTTATGCCGCCCGAGTCTGAAGTCACGCTGAGGCTGACGGTCCCCCCGGGCGGGGTGTAGCGGACGGCGTTGTGCACGAGGTTTAGGAGTACCTGCTTCAGCCGGTTGCGGTCTGCGCGAACGGCAGCTCCCGGTTCGACTACTGTTTTGAGAGACACTCCCTTATCGGCGGCATCCAAGCGGAAGGAATCGGCTACCTCCTCAAGCAGGGCTGGGATGTTGACCGTGTCTGTTTCGAGCCGAACCGCCTTCGCCTGGATACGCGCCAACTCTAAGAGATCACTGACCAGTCGTGTTACTCTGGTGGTTTCCTCAAGAACCCGTCCAAGGTAGCGGGGCTGCTCTGCGGGTCTGATCACTCCGTCAAGAACGGCCTGAACGAAGCCCCGGATGGTGGTCAGCGGTGTCCGGAGTTCATGGCTGATATCGGCGATAAGCTCCCGGCGCATCCGTTCCGTTTCCCTTAACCGCTCCTGCATCGTGTTAAATGAACGGGCGAGCTGTGCTATCTCATCGCTGCCCTGCACCGCCACTTCCTGCGAGTAGTCTCCCGCGGCAACCCTTTCCGCGGCCTGTCCCATAGCGGCTATCGGACGGGTGATGCGGCGGGAGACTGCAAAGACGACTGCCAAGGCGATCACCACTATCAACAAGGCGCTTCTTACGAGTACCCGGTTTACCGCCGAAAGGGGTTCCTCAACGGCGGTGAGCGGGGCCAGGAGCAGGATCACCCCGTGGACTTTTCCGCCTGTTTCAAGAGGGGTGCCGATAAACACGACCGGCGTATCGAGCGATCGAAGGGACCGCTTACTGCCTACGATGGTCTCTCCCTGCAGGATGCGTTCGATCTCGTGGAGCAGGTCGCGCTTTGCCAGCCCGGCGGGGATGCGGGCTTCAAGCGCCGACAGCTCTTCACCCCGGACGTTTAGCACGTAAACACGGGCGTTGGTGGCGTAGCCGATCGCTTCCAAGGCCTGTTTCAATTCGCCGCCTGAGATGCGGCCGGCGCGGTAGTCGGCGGTGAGTTCATTGATCTTGGCGGACTGGGCAAGCAACTGCTGCTGTTTCTGCTCGACGAAATAGCGGGCAAAATAACGGGAGAGCCCGTAAGAGGCTGCGGCGGTCAAAAGGACGGTGATGGTCAGGTAGATCAGCACCAGTTTTTGGAAGAGGGAGCGGCCCACTTCAGCGGTCCTCCAGCTTATAGCCGACACCCCAGACGGTGGCGATGCGCCAGGTTCGGATCTTACCGCGCAGTTTCTCACGCAGCCGCTGGATGTGGACGTCTACGGTGCGCGTCTCGCCGGCGTAATCGAACCCCCAGACCTTCTCAAGCAACTGTTCGCGGGTAAAGACTATATTCTTGTGGGTCAGCAGGAAATGAAGGAGCTGAATCTCCCGTGGTTTGAGATCAATGATTTCGCCGCGGTGGCGCACTTCATAGGCGCTCATATCAACTGTAAGTTCGTCTACGGTTGTCTGCTGGAGGCTGTGTGCCAGCGCGGCTTCCCGGCGTCTAAGGTGTGCCCGGATGCGCGCCGCCACCTCCCGGGGGTCGAAGGGCTTCACGACGTAATCGTCGGCCCCGGCATCAAGACCCATCACCTTGTCGTCGGTGCCGTCCCTGGCGGTAAGCATGATGATCGGCACGTCACTCTCTTGCCGGACCAGCCGGCACACCTCCCAGCCGCTTATTACCGGGAGCATCAGGTCAAGGACCACCAGCACCGGTTTCAGCTCCCGGAACTTGGAAAGGCCGGTGCTGCCGTCGTGGGCAAAGGCCAAGTCGTAGCCCTCATCCTTAAGGTAGAGCTGCAGGAGTTCACAGATATTGGTATCATCGTCGATGATCAGGATGGTCTTGGTGCTCAAGCTGTCGCCTCCGCCCTAAGCGGATTGCTCCGGCCGATGGCAGGATAGGCTGCCTCTAAGAAGTTTCTTTTCGCTGTTTTCTTTTTAAATCCTCTTGCAGGCAAGTCCCCCGGAAGGTCTTGCGCGCGGGATCCTTTCTTAGATGGGTGCCTGACGGAGTGCGGCTTAAGTATTGCGTTGGGCAATTGTGTATAACTGTCCGGATAACGGCCTGCTCCAGAGTCTCGAGCCTGTCACTGCGGTGCGTTGCTTGACAGCCTGCAACTGCTCAAATAGAATGAAATTTGATTTGTTGCCATTTACGGGGAAAGGTTTGACCACAAAGGTTATCTCCCGCAGGGAAAGGGGAAGAAACTTGACGCGGTTTGGGAAAGGTGAGCGGCCTACGTTTTACATAACAACGCCGATCTACTACCCGAGCGACAGGCTGCATATCGGGCATGCTTACACCACCGTGGCGGCGGATGCCGTGGCCCGGTTTAAACGCCTCGAAGGGTATGACGCCTTTTTTCTGACCGGTGCGGACGAGCACGGACAGAAGATCGAGCGGGCCGCCCAGGCACACGGCAAGGCGCCGCAAGAGTACGTAGACGAGATCGTGGCCACTTTCAAGAGCCTTTGGGCCGAGCTAAGGGTAGAGTACAGCGACTTTATCCGGACGACCGACGCACGCCACCGGGTTGTGGTTGAGCAGGCTTTTCAGCGGCTATACGATCAAGGTGACATATACAAGGCGGCGTACGAAGGGTGGTACTGTACGCCCTGCGAGACCTTTTGGACTGAAAGGCAACTCGTCGAAAAGAGTTGCCCGGACTGCGGACGGCCGGTGGAGTTGCTCAGGGAAGAGAGTTACTTTTTCCGGCTTTCAAAGTACGCCGACCGTCTGCTCAAACATATTGAGGAACACCCGGATTTCATCCAGCCGGTCTCCCGCCGGAACGAGATGATTAACTTTATCAGGCAGGGTCTTGAGGATCTCTGTGTCTCCCGCACCACTTTCTCGTGGGGCATTCCGGTGCCCTTCGACCCACGGCACGTGGTCTATGTGTGGGTGGACGCTCTGACAAACTACATCTCGGCTTTGGGCTACGGCACGGAGGGCGACGCCTCTTTCCGGCGCTACTGGCCGGCCGATGTCCACCTCGTCGGCAAGGATATCGTGCGGTTTCATGCCGTCATCTGGCCGATTCTACTGATGGCGCTGGGCATAGAGTTGCCTAAGCGGGTGGTGGGTCACGGCTGGCTGCTGGTTGACGGCGGGAAGATGTCCAAGTCCAAGGGAAACGTAATCGACCCCCACGTGCTCATCGAAAAGTACGGGGTCGATGCGGTGCGGTACTACCTTTTGCGGGAGCTTCCTGCCGGCGGGGACGGTTACTATCTCGAGGAAAACCTGGTAGGCCGGATAAACAGCGATTTGGCCAACGACTTAGGAAACCTGCTCCACCGCACGCTTACGGTCTGCGAGCGGTTCGGCGGCGGTGTGGTCAATGCTCCCGGTGCTCCTGAGGGGCCGGACGAGGAGCTTATCGCGCTGACGGAGGAGACGCCCGAAAAGGTCTCCCAACACGTGGACCGGTTGGAATTGGCCGAGGCGCTTTCCGCCGTCTGGCGACCCATCTCCCGGGCGAACAAGTACTTAGATGAGACCGCGCCGTGGAACCTCGGCAAGGATCCGGAAAAACGGGGGCGCTTCAACACGGTGGTTTACAACGTTCTTGAAGTCTACCGCTTTGTCACGGTGCTGCTCTCACCTTTTATGCCTGGATTTCCGGAAAGGGTGTGGCCGCAGTTAGGGATCGCCGGCCGCCCGGAGCTGCACGCCTTTGCGTCCCTTAGGTGGGGCCGGTTTCCAGCGGGGGTTGAGGTCCGGCGCGGAGCCCCCCTTTTCCCGCGCATTGAGACGCCAAAGTAGGTTATCGAG
This sequence comes from Desulfotomaculum sp., assembly GCA_012961725.1. Taxonomy (GTDB): domain Bacteria; phylum Bacillota; class Desulfotomaculia; order Desulfotomaculales; family Ammonificaceae; genus DTYU01. Next base: position 85 of record DTYU01000257.1, on the reverse strand, counting down.
GAGGAAAGTGTGCTCACTGACACCCACTGCCACTTAGATGACTCTCGGTTTGATGCCGATAGGACCGGGGTTATCGAGCGTGCGC
>DTYU01000256.1 GCA_012961725.1 Desulfotomaculum sp. | reverse complement strand
CGGACAGCCACAGCCATCCGCACCTCCACCCGCACGGCCGCGTGCATAAGGGGCGCTGAGCTGGAGGCCGGCTGTTTGATTGAGATCAAAGGCTTAACGAAGGATTATGGCCGGATCAGGGCGGTAGACAGCCTGCACCTTAGAATCGACCAGGGCGAGATCTTCGGCCTGCTCGGCCCCAACGGCGCCGGTAAGACCACCACCGTCCGGATGCTGACGATGCTGGTGCGCCCGACAGCAGGGGAGGCCTACATTGCCGGCTGCGAAGTGCAGCGGGACTTAGGCCGGGTGCGGCGGGTAATCGGCGTGGTACCGCAGCACATGAACTTGGATCAGGAGCTTACCGCCTGGGAGAACCTTGAGCTGCACGGGCGGCTTTACAAGCTGCCGGCTGCCGAGCGGCACCGTAGAGCCAAAGAACTCTTGGGGTTTGTCGAATTGACCGACCGCGCTCACGAATTGGTAAACCGTTTTTCCGGCGGGATGAAGCGCCGGCTAATGATTGCGCGGGCGCTCATGCACAGTCCCCGCATCCTTTTCTTAGACGAGCCGACGGCAGGGCTCGACCCGCAGACCAGGCGCCGGATGTGGGATTTAGTGCGCCAGATGAACCGGGACGGCGTCACCGTGTTGCTTACGACGCATTATATCGAAGAGGCAGACGCGCTCTGTCACCGGGTGGGGATAATGGACCGCGGCAAGCTGATCGCTCTCGGCTCGCCGGCGGAGTTGAAGGAGCGGGTAGGGCGGTTGGCGGTGGAGGAGTATACGGCGGAGGGTGCGGCCTATGCTCTTTTCGGCACGCGGGAGGAGGCGGTTGCTTACGCCGGGCGGGCAAGCGGCGGCGTGATTATCCGGGAGACGACGCTCGAGGACGTCTTTATTCAACTGACGGGACGCCGGGTGGAAGAATGAATTAAGGGATGAAGGATGGGGATGAGGGATGAATGAGGAGCAAGGTTGAAGAAGGAGTGGCCGATTACCTTACGGGCCTTAACACCGAGCAATTGGCGGCGGTTTGCCACGGTTCCGGGCCGCTGCTGGTTTTGGCTGGCGCAGGCAGCGGAAAAACCAGGGTCCTGACGTGCCGGATCGCCTGGTTAATCAGGGAGGCCGGTGTCAAGCCGGATAGTATCCTTGCCATCACCTTCACCAACAAGGCGGCGCGCGAGATGCGCTTCCGTGTCGAAGGGGTTTTGCCCTTTGAGGCACGCGACCTCTGGGTGATGACCTTCCATGCCGCCTGCCTGCGCATCCTGCGGCGGGAGATAAACCACCTCGGAAGGGACAGCGCTTTCGTTATTTACGACGAGGACGACAGGCGCGCACTTATCAAGGAATGCTCAAAGGAGATCGGGCTCGACGAGAAGAGATATACCCCGGGCGGGATGGCCGCCGCCGTCTCCTGGGCGAAGAACTGGCTCGTAGGCCCGCGGGAGTATGCGCAGCGGGCCGGAACCCGGTACGAGGAAGTGGTGGCGCGACTCTACGGGCTTTATCAAGAGAAACTGAAGCGGTACAACGCGCTTGATTTTGACGACCTGTTGGTGGAGGCGGTACGGCTTTTCCAGGAGTCCCCCGATGTGCTGGAGCGCTACCGGCAGCGTTTCCGGTACATTTTGGTGGACGAGTACCAGGATACCAACCACGCGCAGTACGTTTGGGTAAGTCTCTTGGCGGGCGGGCACCGAAACCTCATGGTGGTAGGGGATCCCGACCAGTCGATCTTCAGTTGGCGCGGCGCTGACATCACCAACATCCTGAATTTCGAACGCGACTATCCGGAGGCGCGGGTAATCAAGCTTGAAAAGAACTACCGTTCCTCCTCCTCGATCCTTGCGGTGGCCGACAGCGTCATCAGGTTCAACCGGATGCGGAAGGAGAAGGTCCTGCGTCCCGTGAAAGGCGAAGGTGAGCCGCCGGTGCTTTTTATTGCCCCCGACGAGGCGGCGGAGGCGGACTTTATCGGCGGGCAGATCTCAGTGATGCGGCGGACCGAGGACCGCCCGTACAAGGATTTTGCGGTGCTCTTCCGCACCAATGCCCAGTCCCGCGTCCTTGAGGAACACTTCCTTGTCTCGGGTATACCCTACATCATATTAGGCGGCCTGCGATTTTACGAGCGCAAGGAGATAAAAGACATCCTGGCGTACCTCAGACTAATTGTAAACCCGGTGGATGCCCTGAGCTTGAAAAGAGTTATCAACGTGCCCCCGCGCGGGATCGGTGCGGGCTACTTCGGGCGTTTGCTGCAATATGCGGCAGCGAAGCGGGTTTCGGCGGTCACGGCGCTGCTCGAAGCCGCTGACGTCCCGGGCCTGCCGCAGAAGGTGCGCGATGAGATGCGGGCGCTCGGCGAGTTCTTCGTCCGGTTGCGGGACCAAACGTTGCCGGTGACACGGATTACGGAGGCCGTCCTCGAAGAGACGGGGTACGAACGCTACCTGCTTGCGGAAAAAACTCCGGAGGCGCAAGCGAGGGTGGAGAATATCCGGGAGTTCCTGACCGTTACCCGGGAGTTCGATCGGGAAGAACGGGGAGGCCTG
>DTYU01000255.1 GCA_012961725.1 Desulfotomaculum sp. | reverse complement strand
TTGGCAAATCTATTTTATTTGCTACGATTAGTAGGGGTAATTTTCGTGCTTCCATATTGCCAACTATTGTAATATTGACTTGAGTGAAGGGATCTTCACAGGAGAAACGGCTCGAAGCCCTCTACGTGGCCTATGAGGCCGGTGTCGAGGCTATCGCGCTGGAGGTCCGGGAGAACACGGAGGACCTTTACGCCGGGATCGAGCACAGGGTGGGGAATAACGCGGCGGAGAGCATCAAAATCATCACCCGCGCGGCCTCCGAGCGCATCGTGCGCTTCGCCTTTGAACTCGCGCGGCGTGATGGGCGAAGAAAAGTTACCGCCGTACACAAGGCGAACATCATGAAGCTTACCGACGGCCTTTTTCTGGAGTGTGCGCGGGAGGTGGCCGACGATTATCCGGAGGTCGTTTTCGATGAAATGATCGTCGACGCACTCTGTATGAAACTTGTGCAGTCGCCGGAGAATTACGACGTGCTGGTGCTGCCGAACCTTTACGGTGATATCGTATCTGATTTAGCAGCGGGCCTGGTCGGCGGGCTGGGCGTGGCCCCGGGCGCTAATGTCGGTGATGGGACGGCGGTCTTCGAGCCGGTACACGGCAGCGCCCCCAAGTATGCAGGGATGGACAAGGTGAACCCTTTGGCGACCATCCTTTCAGGGGTAATGATGCTGAAGCACTTAGGCGAGTTTGCGGCGGCGCAGCGCGTGATGCGCGGGGTTTTGGCCGTTCTGGAAGAGGGGAAAACCGTCACTTACGACCTCGGCGGCACCGCCAAGACCAGCGAAATGGCCGCTGCGATCATCGAGAAGATGGCGTGAGGGAAAAAATCAATCAGGGCTTTTCTTCCGAACGCGGCTGTGGTAATATTGCTTAAAGGGCGGCCGGAGCCGCCAGCGCGGCGGTCATAGTAGAGGCAGAATACAAAGGATAAACGAGCCACGGAGGTTCGAAGCAACGCGGATTTCCGGGGCTCTTTTTTTGGGGGTGGGATGACAGGGGCGGGGATATATAAGGATGAAGGATGAGGGACGAAGGATGAATTGTCAAGGGGGAGAAGAGATGTCGATCAACGGATTAAAACCAGAGAAGATGGTTGGGATCCTCGTGCTGCTTTTCTTCTTAGCGGCAGCCCTTGCCGGCTGCGGCGCCCAGGAAGCAACCCAGCCTGCTGCACAGACCGGGACGCTCGAATTCCGCGCCAACGGCGAGGATTTCATCCGCCAGGGCTTTGTCTCCAAGGACGGCTGGGCGCTCAGTTTCGAGCACGTCTACGTAACCCTTGCTGATATCACCGCCTACCAGGCCGACCCTCCTTACGAGCCGGAGCAGGGCGGCGAGATCCAGGCGAAGGAAAAGGTGGCGCTCCCGGGGACGCATACCGTTGACCTGGCGGAGGGCGGTGAGAGTGCCCCGCCCATCTTGGTAGGCGAGGTCAAGGACGTCCCTGTCGGCCACTACAACGCCGTATCTTGGAAGATGGTAGAGGCGGCTGAAGGCCCCGCTGAGGGCTATCCTTTGGTGATAAAAGGCAAGGCGGTTAAGGATGGAAAGACCGTCGACTTCACGCTCAAATTTGAGCAGGAATACGCTTACACCGGCGGGGAGTATGTTGGTGAGGAGCGTAAGGGAATTCTCAAGGAGGGCGGTACCGCGGAGCTTGAGATGACCTTCCATTTCGACCACCTCTTCGGTGACGTTGATACGCCCGCAGATGACGAACTCAACGTGGGTGCACTGGGCTTCGAACCCTTCGCCGCCATCGCCGAGGAGGGTGCGGTGGACGCCGACCTGGCCGTGCTCAAGGCGAAACTCTCCCCGGCTGACTATCAAAAGCTTGAGGAGATTCTGCTGCACCTCGGGCATGTAGGCGAGGGCCACTGCCACTGCGAAGCGCTGTAAATCATTTTGCGGGCAAGGTTGTCTGCCTAGTACTCAGTCTGCTGAGTGCTGGGCCTGCGGGATTTGGAGGTTGGAGTCAATAATTTAGTATGGTGTCCCCGTAATTAGAAGTGACGCGGAGAAACGGTGAATGAGTAAGCCCGAAATGGGCTTTGCGGAGGCGACTGTACTTGAGGAAAAAACAGTTTGCCGTGGCCGTGTTTTTGCTTCTGTCATTTGGCGTTTCAACGGCGGCTTTTGCCCACGGTGTCAGGATTGCCTACCAGACGAAAACCGCGGTCGAGATCAGTGCCGCCTACGACACGGGTGAGCCGATGGCAGGGGCGCAGGTAACGGTCTACGCTCCCGGTAACCCTGCTGCCCCTTGGCTCACCGGGGTCTGCGACAAGCACGGCCGTTTTACCTTTGTGCCGGACCTCTCTCAGCCGGGGACTTGGGATGTGCGGGTGCGCCACGCCGGCCACGGCGGGATCATTCATGTGCCGGTTGGCGAGGCTCTTGCGGCCGCGGGGGGCACTCCGTACAGTCCGCTCCAGCTTGTGCTGATGGCGGCCTGCGTCATCTGGGGGCTTGTAGGCACCGCGCTCTTTTTTGCGAGGAGGAAGGGCTGATGCACATCCCAGACGGCATCCTGCCCGCTTCTGTCTGCCTTGGGGGGTATGCCACAGCCGGGGCTGCCGCCTGGTATTCCCTCCGGAAGATCGGCCAGAAGGAAAACCCCCGGGAGGGCATCCCCAAGGCTTCGCTTCTCACCGCGGCCTTCTTCGTGGCTTCCTGGATCCATATCCCGGTACCGCCGACCAGCGTCCACCTGGTCCTGAGCGGGCTTTTGGGGGCGGTGCTCGGGTATTACGCCTTCCCGGCCGTCCTGATCGGACTCTTCTTCCAGGCGGTGATGTTCCAGCACGGCGGCCTGACCACGCTCGGGGTAAACGCCACCGTCATGGGTGTACCGGCGCTCCTATGCTATCACCTCTTTCGGCTCCGCCGTCTCTTCGGCTCCGACAGCCGGCTTGGCACCGGCATATGCGGGTTCTTGGCTGGCGCCGCCGGGATCGGCCTCTCTGCCCTGGCCGCGATGGTGATTCTGGTCACCACCATACCCGCCCATCTTGATGCGGCTGCAGAGCGGGCGAGCATCTACGCGCTGACCTTGGCCCACGTCCCACTGATGGTCGTCGAGGGCGTTTTCACCGCGCTGGTGGCCGTATTTCTCCTGCGGGTGAAACCCGTACTGATAGAAGGTGAGTGCCGTGAAGCTCCGGCTCGACGAGTACGCGGAACTGAATAGCCCGTTGCACGGGTGGGAACCGAGGTATAAGCTGATCGGCATCACGGTGTTGATCTTTGCTTTTGCCTTTGTTCGTGACCTGCGCTTATTGCCGGCGATGCTCGCAGTCAGCGGTATCCTTTATGCTTTCTCGCGGCTGCCGCTTTCTTTCCTGCTCGCCCGGCTGCGCGTGCCCGGCTTCTTTTTGCTGATAGTGGTTGTCCTGTTGCCTCTCTTTTCGGGGACAACTGCTCTTTTTGAGATCGGGCCCGTGGCGGTTCGGGAGGAGGGCTGCCTGGACCTGCTCCTGATCGTCGTCAAGTTCGTCTCCATCCTGACCGCCGGCAGCGTCCTCTTCGGCACCACGCCTTTTCTCAATGTCGTGAAGACGATGCGCGCCCTGGGCCTACCTGCTATCCTGACCGACATGATCCTGTTCTCCTACCGGTACCTCTTTGAGATCGGCGGCAACCTGAGGGCGTTGGAGACGGGCATGCGGCTGCGCGGGTTTCGCGGCCGGTCCCTTGCCGGTTTGAGTACGCTTGCCTTGCTTGCGGGGACGATCTTGGTACGCGGCCATGAACAGGCGGAGAATGTTTATAAGGCGATGATTCTGCGGGGCTACGGTCAAGGAGGCTCTTTCCGCGAAGGATTTCAAGCCCGTCCGCGGGACCTGGCCGGGCTGTTGGCCGTCCTGTTGACGGCGGCGGGTTTTGTCGCCGCCGAACTTTTTCTGTAGGCGGTTTGGGGGTCTCTCTTGATGGCACAGCGGGGTGCACGAACCGAGACTCCTTGCTCGGGCGAACCGGCACTGGCGGTCTCCGCGCTCTCCTTTGATTATCCGGATCACCCGCACGTCCTACAGGATGTGGCTCTCAAGGTATGGGAGGGGGAGCGGGTAGGAGTTATCGGACCGAACGGTGCGGGGAAGACCACCCTCTTTCTCCTGATTTGCGGGGTATTGAGGCCGGCCTCCGGGGAGATCCGCCTTTTCGGGAGACCGGTCGTGCCGGGGGAGTTCCGTCCTGAGGCCGGGATGGTCTTCCAGAACCCGGATGACCAGCTCTTCAGCCCCTCGGTGGAGGAGGATGTGGCCTTCGGCCCGCGCAACCTCGGGCTGCCGCGGGAAGAGGTCCGCGCCAGGGTAAAGGAGGCCTTGACGGTCACCGGGGTTGCGGCATTGGCCGACCGGCCGCCGCATCATCTTTCCTGCGGCGAGAAGCGGCTGGTCACCATCGCCGGAGTGCTGGCGATGCGTCCCAAGCTCCTGCTTTATGATGAACCGACATCCAACTTAGACCACCGGTACCGGCGACGTTTGATAGACTTTCTTCAGGACTCTCAGGAGACGATGCTTATCGCCTCGCACGACCTTGAGTTTATCCTTGAGGTGTGCGAGCGTGTTATCTTGATGGACGAGGGGCATATCGTGGCCAACGGTAACCCCCGGAAGGTGATGAGCGACGCAGCACTGATGGAGGCGCACGGCCTCGAAAGACCCCATTCCGTAATTTCGGGGACACCATACTAAATTTCGTGCGGATACCATATGGAGTTATTGTCCTTTCGAATTGCTCCTCTATGGCCGCAGGCGGACAGCAATACCTAACACCTCAATCTCGTTGCTGGTGACCGGGATCACCTCGACCGGCAGGTCTACCACTTGCCGCGGATAAAGGGGCGGGCTGAGCAGCCGGTCGATGGCCGTTATCGGGTCGCTTTCAACCAAAGGAAGACCAGGTGCGTAAATGAAGGCCTTTTCGCCGGCCAGACGGCGGGGAGGTAAAAGAGGCCGCTGACGCGATCAAGGTGGTAGTGGGAGAGCAGGATGTGCACTTCCTTAACTGGTTGAAGTTGTTCCTTGATTCGGGGTTCGATCAACCCGGCCGTTCCCGTGTCGGCGTCAAGGAGAAGCGCCGCCTCCCCGCCAGGCAAAACAAGGTAGCAGGCGGTTTCTCTGCCGTTTTCCGGCGAAGAAGCCGTTTGTGCCGAGCGGTATCAGCCGCATGTATATCTCTCCTCTACGGCATAGGATACCATTTTGGGGCTTGCGCTGCAATGTCCTAAGCGGTGGGTTTGCTCCATAATTGTAACATGGCAGGTTAGTGTAAAGTTACTGTAGGAATATTGCAGGAGCTAAGGGAGGGAGTAAAGAAGAGAGACCTCACCGTCCTT
>DTYU01000254.1 GCA_012961725.1 Desulfotomaculum sp. | reverse complement strand
CGAAGGAAGCAGCAGCCCCAGGTTCACAAATAAGAGGAGGAGGAGTGCGGCGCCCAAGCGGTTTCCCGCTTGCTCCGGCGGTTCCCAGGCCGGTGTTCCCCAGAGGAGCGCAAGGAGCGAGACGTAGCTGGCGGCCCAGACGGCGAGCGCAAGGAGAACGAGGAGCGCCACCGTCTTCGGCCGGCCGAGGCGCAAAAGGGGCGCGGTGAACTCCGTGACCCTTTTTTGCAGCGAGAGGGAGAGACGGGAGGACCGCAGGCGGTCCTTTACGCTTGCCGCGGCGAAGAGCAAGACCGCGCCGACGGAGAGCGCGCACACCAATACTCCTAAGCCAAATTTTATGCCCTCCGGCGCCGGTCCCCGTGCCGGGAGAAGCAGCCCGGCAGCAAGCAGCAGCAGGAGCGCGCAAAGGTCGAGCGCCCGCTCGATACAGACGGTGGCGAATGCCTCGGTGTAAGGGGTGCCTGTGCGGCGGCTGAGGTAATATGCCCGGACCAGTTCTCCTGCCCGCAGGGGCAGGAGGTTGTTGGCCATGTAGCCGACCATGACGCCGCCGAAGAGGTTCGAGAGCCCGAGGGTGCGGCGGCCAGAGCTTTCGTGCCGGGCGGCGGTGATGCGCCAAATGAGGGCGCGCATCAGACAACTCAGCAGGAAAAAGGCAAGGCAAACGAGCAGGGCAGGCAAATTTATGCCCCTGAGGGAGTGGCACAGCTCCGCCGGCCTTACCTGGTAGCAGGCGGCGGCCAAGCAAAGCAGGCTGACTGCGGCACCAAAGGCGATCCGCAGGTTCTTGGGGAGATGCACGGTCTAACACCCGCCACGATGTTAACACAGACCTTACGGTGATTGCAAAACAAAAATTCTAAGATGCAAAGTATGAGGTTCGAGCATTTTGCATTTTGATATTTGCAATTTTCAATTTTCAATTTGCATTCTGCATTGAGCCAGTACGCTTAACTTACTGTTTTGAAGGGTTGGTGAAAAGGGGCACGTGATGGTAAAATAAGCGGGGGTGGTCCAAGATGGCCGCAGGGGCGATCGAGGTGATAAAGAGGCGCTCTTCAGTGCGCCAGTTCAGCAAGGAGCCGGTCTCCCGCTCGGTGATCGAGCAGCTATTGGAGGCGGCCCGGTGGGCACCCTCCGCGGGGAACCTGCAGCCGTGGTTTTTCTACGTGGTGACCGACCCGGCGCTGCGCCGCTGTCTGATGCTGGCGGCGCTCAAACAAGAGTTTATCGCTGCCGCGCCCGTGGTGATCGTGGTCTGCGCCGAGCCGGCGCGCTCAGCCCGTTTTTACGGCGAGCGGGGGCGGGAGCTGTACTGCCTGCAGGACAGCGCCGCCGCCACGCAGAATATCCTCTTGGCCGCCACCGCAAAAGGCTTAGGCAGCTGCTGGGTGGGCGCCTTCAGCGAGCACCAGGTGCGACAGTGTCTCGGGATACCGCCGGAGCTTTGGCCTGTCGCCTTGGTGGCGTTAGGTCACCCCGCGCCGGGCACGGAGAAACGCCCCGGCCGGCGCAGCCTGGCGGAGATAAGCAGGTATCTGTAGGAGGTTACGGATTCGACGTCGGGGGACAGAAGTCGGGCGAAATTCCCGTGATACTTGATACTATTTTTACAGAAGGAGGCGTTATCAATGGAATTGAAAGTGAAGGATTTAACAGTCGGCGAACTGAAGTCTTTGATCTCGAATACGGTTAAAGAGAGTCTTGAAGATTTGGTCGAGGATATAGCTGCGCTTTCAAGTGATGAATATGTACGCTCAATTAAAGAAGCGAGAACCGACTACAGAGAGGGTAGAATAAAGGGCCTCGAGGAAATCTCTGATGTATAAGGTGATACTCACCCGGAGAGGATTGAAAGATTGGGAAAACATTGATGAAAAGATCCAGGATAGAATCGCTACGAAGCTGAAGGAATACGCTCAGGAACCTTTAACGTTTGCCAGGAAGTTAGCACATCCGAAAATAATATTTACAAATGACGGCAACTTCGCCCAAGAAAGTGTATCTGGTTGCGCTATGCTCCGTCCGGTTGTCTTCGGCGGATTTCAGATACGCATAAAAGTTAGGGGACACCTTCCACGTTCAACATAAAACGTCGAAAGACCCCGAAAGGCCTCTCTGCTTGGGCCTGAAGGTTGAACGAGAAAAGGAGTGGCGCTGCTTTGCTTTTCGATCTTAACCTGCCGCCGCGGGTGCTCTTCGGTCCCGGGAGCACTTACCGTTTGGGTGAGGAGGCCAAGCGCTTCGGCGAAAGAGTCCTCTTGGTCACGGGCCGGCGCAGCCTGAAGGAGACGGGTAATTTCGAGCGGGTGACCACGCCCTTTGTGGCCAGCAAGCTCGAGGTCTCCTTCTTTGACCGCGTCGACCCCGAGCCGACCCTCGAGTGCGTGGAGAAATTGCGTAGCGCGGCAAGGAGCGAAGGCTGTGACGTTATCGTGGCGGTCGGTGGAGGCAGCGTCATCGATGCGGTGAAGGCCGCAGCCGGCCTTTTTTACGAAGAGGGGGAAGTGAAGGAGTATTTCTACTGGCGGCAGGTGACGAAAGCGAAGTACCCTTGGATAGCGGTGCCGACCACCGCAGGAAGCGGCGCGGAGGCAACAGGAAACGCGGTACTGATTGATGCGGCGGAGAGAAAGAAGCAGAGCCTCCGGCATCCCTTCTGGCTTCCGGATGTGGCTGTTGTAGACCCGATCCTGACGATGGCGCAATCCCGCGAGCTTACCGCGAGAGCGGGGCTCGACGCGCTGACCCACGCGGTTGAGGCATATACCTGCCGCTTTCCGAATCCTTTAAGTCAGGCGGTTAGCGTTGAAGCGGTCCGGCTGATTGTGCAGAACATTTATACCGCTTACACGGTCTCGCGCAACCGCGATGCGCGGGAGCGGGTGATGCAGGGCAGCTTCTTGGCGGGCGTAGCGATTCAGAACGCGGGGGTGGGCGCTGTTCACGCAATCGCGCACGTCATCGGGGCACGCTACCGCCAGCCGCACGGGCTGGTCTGCGGGGTGCTCCTGCCGCACATTATGGCCTTTAATCTCCCGGTAGCGGAGGAGAAGTACGGGGCGTTGGCCCTAGCTACGGGGGTGGTGCCGCCGGGTACGGAGGTGAGCGTGGCCGCGGGGCGCTTCGTGGAGTACATCGCTCGGCTGGTCAAGAAGCTCGGCCTGCCTGAGCGGATTGGGGAGTTAGGGATCAAGGAAGAGGATCTCGACGAAATCGTGGAGGCGACCCTGCCGGCCAATTCGCTGAAGATGAACCCCCGGCGGGTGACGCGGGCGGAACTGCGTGAGATACTGCGCAAGGCGCTATAATGGGCGCTCGAAGCGGGCCAGGCGCCTGAGCGCCTCCCGCTTGTCGCTGAAGCCCAGACGCGAGCGCTCCACAACGCGCCGGAGGACCTGTATACTGTTCTCATAGGTCGCACGGTCGACGGGATACGGGACGCCGTCTTTGCCGCCGTGGGCAAAGGCAAAACGGGCCGGGTCGCGGTAGCTTGGCGGGGTGCCGTAAATCAGCTCGGCGATCAGACTGAGTGCGCGGATGCCGCGGGCGCCGACGCCGGGGGTCTCTAACAGGCCCACAAAGTCATGCGGCGGGTTAAGGTAGCTCTTCTCAAAGACGGTGCGGAGGCGGGCGGGGTCGAGATCGCTCAGCAGCAGCCGGTGTCTCTCCGGGAGGTCGAGCAGCCGATCCTGGAGGTGCCTGAGGGCGCGGACTGATTTATCAGGATCTTCCTGCGCGAGGGCCGGGAGGACCTGCCGCGCGGAATCGCTTTCCCGGGCCACCAAGTTAAGCGCCGGGCCCTTCACATCACAGCAGACGGCGGTGTGCGGTTCGACTACAAAGTCGGCGCACGCCGCAGAGAGCCAGTGGTAGCGGCGGGCGCGGTGCAGATCAGGGTTCATCCCCTGCTGGATCACCGCCCACGCACCGGAGGTACTGAAGATAAAGGTGTGGTGGTAGAGATCATAGCCGTCCTGCACCGCCGCCTGGTCCACCTTGGCGGTGAGACGCGAGGCACGCACGAGTACTGCCGGATCGGCGCCTACCGGGTGGCGGTCGCCGAAGCGGATGATCTCCGCCGGTGTTTTGCGTGCCGCAACCCCTTTGCCGCCGCAGACGAATAGTTCCAAGTCCCGCTCGCGGCCGCGGACCGCCTCCTTGAGGGCGCCGCAGACGGTAGTTGTCAGGCCCGAGGAGTGCCAGTCAAAACCGAGCACACAGCCGAGGGCCTGAAAATAGAAGGGGTCGCTGAGACGCCGCAACACGTCTTGCGGCCCTGTTTCGATAACAAGCAACTCTAAAAGCACTCGGGCAAGCTCGACCATCTTTTCGAAGAGCCAGCGCGGGCACCTCCCGGAGTGAAGCGGCAGGTTAGCGATACCGGTACGTCGGCAGGACATTTTCCTCT
>DTYU01000253.1 GCA_012961725.1 Desulfotomaculum sp. | reverse complement strand
CTTGAAACCGGCGGACCCGTTTTCCGTAGCAGTGAACAAGTTAGTGCGTAAAGCCGTCACTTCCTCGGCCTGCACCAGCTCAAACCGGTTCTGCGCGCCATAAAAGACGTTCACTTCATTCCCGAACGCCCTTAGCCGCTGCACCAAAAAATAGAGCGGGGCGATCCCCAAGCCCCCGGCGACCACCGTAAACTGCCCGCTTGTAGGAACCGTAAAAGCCCTCCCAAGCGGGCCGAAGATGCTGAGCCTCCTGCCTAACTTCTTACCTGCTATAAGCGCCGTTCCCCTGCCCGCCACACGGTAGAGTATTTTCACCAGTCCAAGCTCCCTGTCCACCGTACAGATGCTGAAGGGCCTGCGCAAAAGCGGATCAAGCGTCAGGCTGGTCTTTATCATGATAAACTGCCCGGGTTGAGCCCGCCGCGCAATCTCCGGAGCATACACCTCAAGACGGAAGCAGCCCGTCGCTACCTTTCGCTGGGTCACGATCTCGGCCTCGTAGAGCACATCACAGCCTCCCTTTCAATTACGGGGACACCATACTAAATTATTATTCTCGTTGTGGGCCAGTTCAGCCCTCGTGGCTATGCGCCCACGTTATACTCCTGAAGGGGTATCACCGAAACGAACCGGCCCTGTGTCCGCACCTTCATCATCGAAACAACCGCCCGCATCGTGTCGAGCGAAGTGATACAGGGAACACCCAACTCTACCGCCGTGCGCCTGATACGGAAGCCTTCCCGCTCCGGCATCTTTCCCCGTGTCAAGGTATTGAAAACAAGGTGTATCTTTCCCGCCCGCAGGAGGTCCTCGATGTTTGGTGAGCCCTCGTAAAGCTTCTTCACTGTTCCCACAGGGATGCCTGCCTCCCTTAGCGCTTTCGCAGTTCCTGAAGTGGCAAGAATGTCAAAGCCAAGGCCGGCAAGCTCCCGTACAATCGACAGGGCTTCTCCTTTGTCCCGGTCGGCGACTGTAACGAGTACCGTACCCTTTTCGGGGAAAGAATAGCCTGCGGCCACACAACCCTTATAGAGCGCCGCGGCAAACTCCTCGCTCACCCCCATCACCTCCCCTGTCGACTTCATTTCCGGACCAAGCGAAACGTCCAAATCAAGAATCTTCGCAAACGAAAAAACGGGCACCTTCACACTTATATGCAGGGCCTCCCGGTATAGACCGGTACGGTAGCCCATTTCCTTCAACCTGCGTCCCAAAATCGCCTTCGTTGCGAGGGCTATCATCGGAACTCCCGTAATCTTGCTCAGGTACGGAACCGTGCGGCTGGCACGCGGATTGACCTCTAAGACGTAGGGCTCGTTATTCAGGCCGATTACATACTGTACGTTCAAAAGTCCTTTTACTCTAAGCGCCCTCGCTAATCTTATACTATAATCGGCCACCCTATCCGTGATCACCGGTGTTAGACCCTGAGGCGGGTAAACCGCTATGCTGTCTCCAGAGTGGACGCCCGCACGTTCAACATGCTCCATTATCCCCGGAATCACCACATCCTCTCCGTCGCTGATGGCGTCTACTTCGATCTCCTTGCCTAAGATATATTTATCCACCAGCACCGGGTGCTCCGGACTGACCTGCACAGCCGAGCGCATGTATTCAACCAAGTCGTCCTGGTTATAAACGATCTCCATCGCCCGCCCCCCGAGCACATACGACGGCCGCACGAGTACAGGGAACCCGATCCGCCGCGCTATCGCTGCGGCCTCGTTTATTGAGAAGGCTGCGCCGCCGGGCGGTCTTGGGATCTTTAACTTCTCTAACAGCGCGTCGAACTTTTCCCGGTCTTCCGCAATATCCGTCTCTTCAACCCCGGTGCCTAATATCTTGAAGCCTGCATCAGCAACGGGTTTGGCCAAGTTTATCGCCGTCTGCCCGCCGAACTGCACCACCACGCCGTCCGGCTGCTCCTTCTTGAGGATGTTTATCACGTCTTCCGGCACGAGCGGCTCAAAATAAAGCCTGTCCGCGGTATCGAAGTCGGTGCTGACCGTCTCCGGGTTGTTATTTATGATGATCGTCCTCATCCCTTCCTGCCGGAGCGCCCAAACGCAATGAACTGAACAGTAGTCGAACTCGATCCCCTGCCCGATCCGGATCGGCCCGGAGCCCAGCACCGCCACCTTTTTGCCGGGTTCCGGCGGCGCTTCGTCTTCTTCCTCGTACGTGGAATAATAGTACGGCGTCTCCGCTTCGAATTCGGCCGCGCAGGTATCCACCATTTTATAAACCGGCGCCACACCAAAACCTTCCCGTTTGCCCCGTACCTCTGCTTCGGTGAGGCCCGTCAGCTCGGCGATCGTTCTGTCCGCCAGCCCCAGCCGCTTCGCCTCCCGCAAACTCTCCGGCAGCAGGCCGTTTGCGCCCCGGCTGCCTAAGATTTGCTCGTAGTCTACTATATTTTTGATCTTTTCTATAAACCAGGCATCGACTCGTGAAGAGTTCACTATCCGCTCCGCAGAAAAACCGCGCCGCAGCGCTTCCGCCACGTAGAAGAGACGCTCGTCGTGCGGTATCGCAAGCCTTTTCTCGAGTTCCTCGTCAGAGAGCTTCGCCGCCTCCGGCACCACAAGACCGCACCTCCCGGTCTCCAGCGACCTGACCGCTTTCATCAGTGCCTCCTCGAAGCTCCTGCCGATCGCCATCACCTCACCGGTCGACTTCATCTGTGTTCCCAACAGCCGGTTCGCCAGGGTGAACTTGTCAAACGGCCAGCGGGGGAACTTGAGCACCACGTAGTCGAGCGCCGGCTCGAAGCAGGCGTAGGTCTTTCCCGTAACGGCGTTCTTGATCTCGTCGAGCCTGAGGCCGACGGCGATCTTCGCCGCCACTTTGGCGATCGGGTAGCCCGTGGCCTTAGAGGCGAGCGCCGATGAGCGGGAGACCCGCGGGTTCACCTCGATTACGTAATACTGAAAACTGTGCGGGTCCAAGGCAAACTGGATGTTGCACCCGCCCTCGACCCCCAGCGCACGGATGATTTTCAGTGAAGCCGTCCGCAGCAACTGGTATTCCTTGTCACTCAAGGTCTGCGAGGGAGCAACCACGATGCTGTCGCCGGTATGGACGCCCATCGGGTCCAAGTTCTCCATGTTGCACACGGTGATGCAGTTGTCCGCCCCGTCCCGCATCACCTCGTACTCTAACTCCTTCCACCCAGAGACGCACTGTTCGACCAGCACCTGCCTGATGATGCTGTGTTTCAGGCCGCGGGTCGCAATCTCCACCAGCTCCGGCTCGTTGCGAGCAATTCCGCCCCCCGTACCGCCCAGGGTGTAAGCCGGGCGCACCACAACCGGGAAGCCTAAGTCGTAAGCGAACGAGACCGCCTCCTCCACCGTTGAGACAATTGCGCTCTTTGGGACCGGCTCATCGATCTCCCGGAGCATCGCACGGAAAAGCTCTCTGTCCTCTGCCTTTTTGATGGTGGCAAGCGGCGTCCCTAAGAGCTGGACCCCGGTCTCTCTCAACACCCCTGCCTCACTCAGTTCGAGCGCTAAGTTGAGCCCCACCTGCCCGCCTAGCGTCGGCAACAGGCCGTCCGGGCGCTCAAGGCGCATGACCTTTGCCACAAACTCCGGCGTGAGCGGCTCGATATACACCCTGTCCGCCATATTCATGTCGGTCATGATCGTTGCGGGGTTGGAGTTAATGAGGACCACCTCAAGCCCTTCTTCTTTCAAAGAACGGCACGCCTGCGTACCCGCGTAGTCAAACTCCGCCGCCTGCCCGATGACTATCGGGCCTGAACCGATGACCATCACTTTTTTCAAATCTTTCCGCCGTGGCATTAAGATCTCCTCTCGTGCTGCATGACCGCCATGAACTCGTCAAACAGGTACTCAGCGTCGTTCGTTCCGGGTGACGCCTCCGGGTGGTACTGCACGGAAAAGACCGGCAGGTAGCGGTGCCGCATACCCTCTACCGTCCCGTCGTTGAGGTTTATGTGGGATACAAAAACCTCTTCGGGGAGAGAGGCTTCATCCACTGCAAAACCGTGGTTGTGCGAAGTTATGTAAACCCGGCCGGTGGCCATATCCTTCACCGGGTGGTTGACCCCGCGGTGGCCGAACTTCAGTTTATAGGTCCGCCCGCCGAAAGCCAGCCCTAATATCTGGTGGCCGAGGCAGATGCCGAAAACCGGCAGCCTGCCTATGAATTCACGCGCCGCATCCGCCGCATAGCGCACATCCACCGGGTCACCCGGCCCGTTCGAGAGGAGCACCCCGTCAGGCTGATAATTAAAGACTTCCGCCGGCTTAGTCTGCGGCGGTACAACAATCACCTCGCAGCCCCGGTGGTTTAGGCAGCGCATAATGTTCTCCTTTACGCCGAAGTCGTACAATACAACACGATAACCGTCCCCCGGTACCACGATCGGCTCCCGCGTAGCCACTTCTTCTACCAGGTCCTGGCCGGTCAGGTGCGGAGAACTCCGTGCCTTCGCTACCAGGCTTTCCGGGTCAAGGTCCACCGTGCTCAGCACTCCGCGCATAGTCCCGTGTTCTCTAAGCCTTTTTGTAAGCGCGCGCGTATCGATGCCCGCAAGCCCGACTATTCCCTGCGCCGAGAGATAATCCGCAAGCCCGCGCTTTGAACGCCAGTTCGACGGCGCAGCGCAGGCCTCGCGGACCACAAAACCGCGCACAAACGCACGCCGGGACTCTGAATCGTCATCATTCGTTCCGTAGTTTCCGATCAGCGGATAGGTCATTACCACTATCTGACCGCAATAAGACGGATCAGTCAGCACCTCCTGGTACCCGGTCATTCCGGTGTTGAAAACGACCTCGCCCCAACTCTCACCGGCCGCCCCCAAGGCATCCCCCTCGTATACCGTGCCGTCCTCAAGCGCCAACCTACCGCGCATCAAACATCTCCTTTCGTGTAGGAACCGCGCGACCTCTTGCCTCAATCAGGCGGCCGCCGATCACCACCCCTACGGGCACGCCCGTTAACTCCCACCCGCCAAAAGGGGTATTCCTGCCTTTTGAGACAAAGTTCAAAGGTTCCACGGTCTCCTTGCGCTCAGGGTCGATCAGGGTGATATCGGCAACCGCCCCCTCTTCAATCCTGCCTGCATCGAGTCCCAAAATCCGTGCCGGGTTGACCGTCATCTTTGCTACCGCATCGGGCAAACCGACCACCCCTTTATTTACCAGCTCGCGAAAAACCAGCCCTACCGCCGTCTCCAATCCTACAACCCCGAAGGGCGCCGCATCAAACTCGGTCTCTTTCTCTTCAACGGTGTGCGGCGCGTGGTCCGTCGCGATCACATCGATCGTCCCGTCAGCCAACCCCTCAACCACAGCCGCTACATCCGCCTGAGTCCTGAGCGGCGGATTGACCTTTGCGTTGGTATCGTACCCCGTCACCGCCTCCTCTGTAAGCGTGAAGTGATGGGGCGCCGCTTCAGCCGTAACGCGTATTCCCTTCTTCTTCGCTGCGCGGATCAGCCCGACCGACCCTGCGGTGCTCACGTGGGCGATGTGCAGGTGGCACCCGGTCAGCTCCGCTAAGATAATATCACGCGCCACCGCGACCTCCTCCGCCGCAGCCGGCATCCCTCTCAGTCCGAAGACCGTTGCGGT